>DOZU01000164.1:0-4952 GCA_003517845.1 Clostridiales bacterium
CGGTCTTATCCTGTCAGGAGTCTCACCGCTGGGATTGGCGAGGGTGGTTATCGAAGCCGGCCTGGCGTCCATCTTCGCCGCCGTCGCCCTGGATGCCTTGCCAATCCTGTATCCCCGGGGCGTCCCGGGAATGAGCGGCCAGCGACTATCAGCGCTGGTATTGCTCGCCGTCGCTTTCGAGGGCATGGGGGAGTGGAACGTTGCCTTCGTGCAGCCTTCGCGCGTGGCAGGCTCGGTTGTCATCCTGCTAACCGCACTGACCGGGGGCGGCCCGGCGGGGGCGGTGGCAGGGTTGACCATGGGCACCATGGCCATGATGGCGTCGGCCAGACCTTCCGCCGACATCGTAGCGGTATTGGGCACCGGCGGTTTGCTGGCCGGGGCGCTCAAGCCCGCCGGCCGCCTGGCGGTAGGAGCGGGATATCTCATCGGCTGCCTGATCCTGGCTCCACTGACCCCTGACGCCGCAAGCGTGCTGATGGTGCTGGCTCCGGCAGGGGCCGGTGTGGTCCTCTTCGTTGCCATGCCCCGACAGCTCCTTCAGCCCCTTGGCGGGTTGGTCACCGGCGCCGCTTGTGCCGGAGAGTCCGAGACCTCCGAGACACGGGAAGCCCGGCCGCAACCGCTGGCCGCCTTGGCCGAACTCGCAACCGGCCTGTCGCGAGCCCTCGAGGACTCTGACCCGGTCGCCGCCGATTACCTGGCGGACACCTTTGCCCGCATCCTGGCCCGAACCTGTGAGAAGTGCACTTCCCGGGGGGCTTGCTGGGGGCGGGATTTCTGCCGTACCCACCACGCGTTCCACAACCTGCTGATCCGTGCCGAGGAGATCGGGGAACTGACCGCCGAGCACCTTCCCAGCACTCTGCGCCGGCGTTGCTCGCGGGCAGGCGAATTGCTCCAGACGGTCAGCATGGTGTTGGAGTTGCAGCGACAAGAGGATTATTGGCGCCGTCGAACGCGCGACGGTCTTGATCTTCTGGGTGGCTTACTGGATGGAGTTGCCCGGTTGGCGAGCCGAGACCCGAGCCCGGTCCGACGGAGGTCAAGCGATACGCCGACCTGGGATGGGCATGCGGAAGCAGCCTTGGAGACTGCTCTGCACGAGATGAACTTCCGGATGGCGAGGTTGCGCCCACTTCCCGGTCACTTCAGCATGGAGGTGGTGGCGGAGCGATGCCCGGGATTTGACTGGTGCAGGAAGCGAGTGGCACCGGTTGCGAGACAGATCCTCAGGAGGGCCACGGTGGTCGAAAGGAGGTGCGAGTGGCTGGGGGATGGACTGCGTTGTCGGTTTGTGCTGACCCCGGCGCCGGGATTGACTTTTCGGGCCGGAGCGGCCAGATTGCCCAAGCATGCTGGGGAGGTCCCCGGCGACTCCGTCAGCATAAAACTGGTGGCGCCGGGCCGCCTCTTGTTGGCCTTGAGCAATGGCATGGGAGCCGGCGCAGGCGCCGCCAAGGAGAGCCAAGCCGCGCTGGACCTGCTGGAGATGACCTTGAAAGCGGGCTTCAGCTCGGCGTCTGCGGCCCGGGTCCTGAACAGCTTCATGGTGTTCCGCAATCCCGCCGAGAGCTTTGCGACGCTGGACGTGACCCTCGTGGATCTGGATGCCGGCGACGCGGAGCTGGTCAAGGTCGGGGCATGCCCTACGCTGCTGCGGCGAAGTGACGGAGAGGTGCTAGTCCTGGGGGGAGGATCGCCCCCCCCCTCGGAATCCTCCCGCGTATCGAACCCCGCCAGGCGGATCGGGACCTCGGCCCTGGCGACCTCCTGGTCATGGTGACCGACGGGGTGGCGGACCCCGGGAAGCTCGGACGGCGTCCGGACTGGCTAGCACGCTGGCTTGAGCGGCCGCCGTCGCTTGAACCCCAGGTTCTCGCGCAACTCATCCTGCAGACAGCGCGCGGGGTGGTCGGGACGGGCGACGACATGACGGCGCTGGTGGCGACTTTCAGCCGCCGGCCGAGCGGGCAGGAGGATGGTGGTGGTAAAGAAGAAGACCTCAAGCCGAAGGGATGGGGAGGCAGCCGGCCGTGAGAGGACGTCAGTTCGTGGATGGCATCGCTGGCGTCATCGCCCAGCGCCGGCTGATCGACCCGGGACAGGGAGTGCTCGTCGGCGTGTCGGGTGGTCCGGATTCTGTCGCGCTGTTGCACGTGCTAGCCGCCCTGGCTCCTGACTACGGGTGGGACGTCTGGGCCGGCCACTTGAACCACGGACTTCGCGGCGAGGCGGCCGCGGAAGATGCGCAGTACGTCCGCGCCCTCGCCTCCTCACTCAAGCGTGGCTGGATCGAAGAGGAAGTGAACGTAGCGGAAATTGTCCGGCTGGGCGCCTACTCCCTCGAGCAAGCCGGTCGGCACGCCCGCTATGCCTTCTTTCGGCGCGCCGCCGAGGAACGAGGTCTGCAACGGGTTGCGTTGGGACACACCCTGGACGACCAGGCAGAGACCGTGCTCCTCCGGTTGCTGCGGGGGTCGGGCGTGGAGGGCTTGGCCGGTATACCCTGGCAGCGGTCCATGGCGGCGGACTCGGCCATCCAGGTGGTTCGGCCGTTGCTGGGGACTACCCGCGAAGAGATACTCGAGTACTGTGCGGAATCGGACCTCAAACCCCGAATTGATGCCACCAATGACGACCTCGCCTTCTGGCGCAATCGGGTCCGGCACCTGCTGATGCCGCTACTTGAGCGGGAGTTCACGCCCAACATACGCCAGTTGCTAGGCCGGACCGCGGCCATCTGCCGGGAGGAGACCCTCCTCCTCCACCGCGATAGCGACTCCGCTTTCCCTGCAGCTCTGCTGGAGCAGACGGCCGATTCGGTGGTGCTCGATCGATCGACCATGATCGAACAGCCCCTGGGTAGGTGCCGCCGAATCCTGAGGCGAGCGCTGAGGGCAATCGGACTTCATCCGGAATACGGTCACATGGAGTCCCTGACCGACCTGGTGCTCGGAGCGGCGGAAGGCGCGGAAATCCACTTGCCGGGAGGAGTGGTAGCGGTCCTCGAAGAGGGGGGGCGGGTGCTCCTGGCAAGAGGCAGACCGCAGGGTAAGCCCCTTCCGTGGCGCGGGACCTCAAGTCTGGTCATTCCCGGCGATACCCACGTGCCCGAGCTTGGAGTGCTCTTTCGCACTTCCTGGATCGATGGTGAGGAGGCTCGCCGGGTCGTGAGCGGATACTTGCCGAGGCATGTCGCCGTGGTGGAAGCGTCGGCCCTCGAGCATCCCCTGCAGATTCGTACCCGCCGCGAGGGTGACCGCTTCCGACCGCTTGGCATGACGGGAACGCGGAAGATAAAGGACTTCCTGATGAGCGCCCGGGTGCCGCGAGCGGAACGGGATCTGGTACCCTTGGTGGTATCGGCCGGACAGATCGTCTGGGTGGCGGGACATCGACCTGATGATCGTTTTCGGGTGACCGCCCAAACCAGGCTGGCACTGCAGCTTGAGTGTCATCGGTGGGCGCCCCGGGGCTAGACAGTGTGATTGCCGCTACCCATGATGTATGGTACAATGAAAATCGCTCCTTTCCGAGGAAAGGAGTCGTGAGTTGTTCCCGTCACCGGGCTTGAGGGGCGATGTCCGGGAGGAGGAATCGACTGAGTGCACCGGGTGCTTCGCAGCCTCACCTTCTACATCCTGATTCTCCTCCTCGCCGTATCGGTGGTGAACTACTTCTCCAACGAGGCCGCCGGCGAAGAGGAAATCGATTACACGGCCTTCATTCGACTCCTTGAAGAAGACCGGGTTACTTCAGTCATCATCACCGAGCACCGGGTCACGGGGATTCTGGACGATGGCCAGGAGTTCGCTACTGTGATCCTCCCCGACGATGCGCGGGTTTTGAACCTGCTCCACCAACAGCAGGTGGAGGTGCGAGTCGAGCCTCCCGTCGAGCCCCCCTGGTGGACCAATCTGCTGATGACCATGCTGCCCGTGGCGGTGGTGGTTGCCGCCTTCTTTTTCTTGATGCAGCAGTCGCAAGGCGGTGGCAATCGGGTCATGCAGTTCGGGCGCAGTCGAGCCCGAATGTACGGTGCCGATGACAAGCGGCGAGTAACCTTTGCCGAGGTGGCCGGCTGTGACGAAGTGAAGGAGGAGCTTCAGGAGATAGTCGACTACCTGAAGCACCCGAAACGCTACCTCGACATGGGGGCGCGCATACCGAAGGGCATCTTGCTCATGGGCGCTCCCGGGACCGGCAAGACTTTGGTGGCTCGGGCGGTTGCCGGGGAAGCGGGCGTGCCCTTCTTCACCATCTCCGGGTCGGACTTCGTCGAGATGTTCGTGGGGGTTGGAGCCTCTCGGGTACGCGATCTCTTCGATCAAGCCAAGAAGAGTTCGCCGGCGATCGTATTCATCGACGAGATCGATGCCGTCGGTCGCCAGCGAGGAGCAGGTTACGGTGGAGGCCACGATGAGCGCGAACAGACGCTGAATCAGTTGCTCGTAGAGATGGATGGATTCGCCGTCAACGAAGGGATCATCGTCATGGCCGCCACCAACCGGCCGGATGTACTTGACCCCGCCTTGCTGCGTCCGGGGCGTTTCGACCGGCAAGTGGTCATCGACCGTCCGGACATCCGGGGCCGCCAGGAGATCTTGGCGGTCCACTCACGGGCCAAGCCGCTCGAACGTGATGTGGATCTGAGCTTGCTTGCGCGACGCACGCCGGGAATGACCGGGGCCGACCTCGAGAACGTGATGAACGAGGCCTCATTGCTCGCCGCCAGGCGGCGCAAGAAGAAGATCGGCATGGAGGAGTTGACGGAAGCCGTCGATCGGGTGATGGCCGGCCCGGAACGCAAGTCGCGGGTGATAAGCGAGAAGGAGAAGCGCATCGTCGCTTACCACGAGGCGGCACATGCCCTGGTTGCCAGGCTGACGCCGAATGCCGAGCCCGTCCGCAAGGTGTCCATCATCCCCCGGGGAGCGGCTTTGGGCTAC
>DOZU01000164.1:5353-5933 GCA_003517845.1 Clostridiales bacterium
CCGCATTACCGTTGCCCTCGCCGGGCGTGCGGCCGAGCAAGTGGTCTTCAACGAGATAAGTTCCGGAGCCCACGACGACCTCGAAAAGGCCACGCGTCTTGCGCGAAAAATGATCATGGAATTCGGGATGAGCGAGGAACTTGGCCCACTCACCTTTGGCCAGAAGTATGACTCGCCCTTCCTGGGCCGGGATATGGCCCGCGACCGCGACTACTCAGAGGAAGTCGCAGCGGCCATCGACCGCGAAATCCGAGCCGTCATCCACGAGTGCTACACCCGAGCCACGGAACTCCTGCAGAAACACCGCGATCGACTGGAGCAGATCGCGGACGCGCTGCTGGAGAGAGAAACCCTCGAAGACCAGGATCTGGAGGAGGTCCTGGGTAAGGCTGAACTCAAGCTGGCAACTGGCCAGTAAGTGAGGTTCCGCTTGTCCCGGAATCGCTTTCGCCTGGCACGGTGGCTTCCGCTCAGCGTGGTCGAGGTCCTCAAGAGCCTGATGGCGACCGGCCATCAGGCTTACCTGGAGTGCGGCTGCGTTCGAGAGCTGATCAGCGGGCGACGGCCGCTGGACTGGGAG
>DOZU01000045.1 GCA_003517845.1 Clostridiales bacterium
CGGGCAGTGTGTCCCGAGGTGGTGGCGGTGATGATCGCCGCTGCTCCCAGGTCAGATGCCATCTGGCAGGTTGCCTGACTGATGGCGTCGGTCACCGTGCGGAGGGAAACGCGTACCCGGCGGCGGGCCGCTTCGCCGACTTCCGGATCCCGCTCCACCCGCTCGGCGATGCGGGCCATGGTCCGGATCGCCTCCACCGGATACCGCCCAACCGCCGTCTCGGCCGAGAGCATCACCGCGTCCGTGCCATCGTAGATCGCGTTGGCCACATCACTGGCCTCCGCCCGCGTCGGCCGCGGGCGGCCGATCATCGACTCGAGCATCTGGGTAGCGGTGATCACCGGCTTGCCCAGGTGGTTCGCCCGGGCGATCAGTCGTTTCTGGACCACCGGCACTTCCTCGGCCGACATCTCCACTCCGAGGTCGCCGCGGGCGACCATTATGCCGTCGGCGACTTTCAGGATCGACTCGAGCGATTCCACGCCTGCGGCGGTCTCGAGCTTGGCGATGATCCCCTGGCGTCCGCCCAGTTCCTCAATGACTCGGCGGACCTCGAGCACGTCGGCGGCACTGCGGACGAAAGAGGCTGCCACCCACTCCGCGCCTTCCTGTACGGCCAGCCTCAGGGAAGCCCGGTCCCGGTCATCGACGAAGGTCAGGTCCAAGTGTACCCCGGGCAGGTTGAGTTTCTTGCCTCCGAGCAGCTCGCCGCCGATGCGCACTCGGCAACGCAACCGTCCCGGGAGGGACTCTATGGCCTCCAGCAGCAGGTTGCCGTCATCGATCAGGATTCGAGCCCCTGGGCTCACCTTCTCGACAAGGCCCGGCCAGTCCACGGTCAGATCCGCCGGGCCCGCCGTGGCGGCATCCGCCACCAGATCGATGCTTTGACCTTCCTCGAGGAGGAGGCGACCGCCGGAGAGGGGGCCCAACCGGACCTCCGGCCCGCGCAGGTCCACCATGATGGCCACATGGGCGCCCTGGTCCTCGGCCGCCGCCCGTACCGCTCGCAACCGGGAGCGGTGTTCGTCCAGCGTGCCGTGGGACGCGTTGAGCCGGGCCACGTTCATGCCGGCCCGTATGATCTCGGCCACCATGCCCGGCGGGTCGGTGGAAGGTCCCAGGGTACAGACGATCTTGGTGCGGCGCATGACCATCCCTCCGCTCACGCTTCCGAAAGGACTTCGTCGAGCACCTCGACCGCTTCCTCGGCCTCAGCGCTCGGCACGAGCACCTCTACCGGACTGGCTGCGCCCATCTGGGGCGGCCCTGCACTACGGAGCATGACCAGGATCCCCTCGTTGGTCAAGATCTCCTGCAGCATCTCCGCCAAGGCCAGGCTGGATGCAACCCGGACGACAATCCAGGTGCCACCCGCATCCTCCAATGGGTCATGCTCCTTCCTTGTGATTCCGGGTAGCGGGCAGGGGGCGGGTGGCGACTGCCCCCTGCCCCACCACCTGCTCCAGCGCTGCCAGTAGCCGGCTGGAACCGTCCACCCAGTAGCGCTGGTCAGCGCGGATGGTCTTGCCGGCGGCCGACAGGCGCACATATACCGGGCATGGCCCGGGGGAAAGCAGGCAGGTCGCCTTCATCTTCTCCAACAGATCGGGCTGAAGCTCGGCGTCCCGGAGTTCGATGACCACGGCGGTGGTCCCGCAAGCGTGATCGTCGCTGCCCCGATCGACTCTGCGGATGTCCTCGGCAACCAGCTTGACCTCATCCTCGTTCACCGACACCTTCCCCCGTATGACGAAGATGCCATCCTCCCGCAACATGGAAGCATGGCGGGCATAGACGCGCGGGAAGACTATGGCCTCAAACTGCCCGGTCAAGTCCTCGAGCGTAAGGAACAGCATCGGCTCGCCCGAGCGGGTCAGGATCTGCTTGCGCGTGGCCGCCATGCCCCCCAGCGTCGCCCGGTGCCCGTCGGGCAGTTCTCTGAGTTGCGCCGCCGTGGCGGTGATCGCCGCGCGCAACTCCTGTTCATATTGGGCCAACGGATGCCCGGTGAGGTAGAAACCCAGCATTTCCTTTTCCTGGGCCAGTAGCACCTCCCGGGGGTATTCGGGCACGCACGGCAACCCCGGATCTGGATCAACGGTCGGGAACAGGGCGAACTGGCCGGCATCTCGACGGCGTTGGGCTTTCTGGCCGGCTTCGACGGCGATGTCGACCGCCGCCATGAGTTGCGAGCGACCCGCTTTCAGCGAATCGAACGTTCCGCCCTTGATCAGGCTCTCCAGCACCCGCCTCCCCAGGAACCGCCCGTCAACTCGATCGCACAGATCCCACAGCGATGTGAAGCGCCCCCCGTCCCGGCGTTCCCGGAGGATGGCGTCGACCGCCGCCGAGCCCACGTTCTTGACCGCGGCCAGGCCGAAGCGGATGCAGGCGTCGCCGGTCACCGTGAACTCCGCTTCGCTCTCGTTCACGCAAGGGGGCAGCACCCGGATGCCCATTCGGCGGCACTCGTCGAGGTAGGCGGCCACCTTGTCGGTGGTGCCGGCGACGCTGGTACATAGCGCGGCCAGGAACGCGAGCGGGTGATGGGCCTTCAGATAAGCAGTCCGATAGGCAATGAGGGCGTAAGGGGCGGTGTGGCTCTTGTTGAACCCATAGCCGGCGAAGTGCGCGATCAACTCGAAGACGCGTTGTGCCACGGCGGGCTCGGTATTCCGGGCGAGCGCCCCGCGCAGGAAAGCTTCGCGATGCTGCGCCATCTCCTGCGTCTTCTTCTTGGCCACGGCCCGGCGTAACAGGTCGGCTTCCGCCAATGAAAAGCCGGCCATTGCGCTCACGACCTGCATCACTTGTTCCTGGTACACCATGACCCCATAGGTCTCGGCCAGGATCGGCTCGAGACTTGGGTGTAGATACTCGATAGGCTGCCGGCCATGCCGGCGATCGATGAAGTCGTCGATCATGCCGCTGCCTAGCGGGCCGGGTCGAAACAAGGCCAGCGCGGCCACCAGGTCCTCGAACTGGTGAGGACGCAGCCGGCGCAACAGGTCGGTCATGCCGGAACTCTCGAGTTGAAAGAGGCCGGCGGTCTCGCCGCCGGCGAGGAGTCGGTACACCTCGGGGTCGTCGAGGGGAATCGCCTCGATCCTGAGGTCGATCCCCTGCCGGGCCAGGCTGGCCACCGCCCGGTCGATGACCGTCAAAGTGCGGAGGCCCAGGAAGTCCGTCTTGAGCAGGCCCAGTTCCTGCAGCGTACCCATGGGGAACTGGGT
>DOZU01000094.1 GCA_003517845.1 Clostridiales bacterium
GGGAAGGCTGGCCCGGCAGGCGAACGGGTCGGTGCTGGTGAGTTACGGCGAGACGGTGGTGCTGGTCACCGCCACCGCAGCCCAAGAGCCGCGGGAAGGGATCGACTTCTTCCCCTTGACCGTCGACTATGAAGAGCGGTTGTACGCAGCAGGCAGGATACCGGGAAGCTTCTTCCGCCGGGAAGGGCGGCCTTCGGAACGCGCTATATTGACCGGCAGACTCATCGACCGCTCGGTCCGACCCCTGTTCCCCAAGGGCCTGCGCAATGACGTGCAGGTGGTCGTCACCGTCTTGTCGGTGGACCTCGACAACTCCGCCGAGTTCTGCGGTCTGGTGGGAGCATCGGCGGCGCTAACCATCTCCGATATCCCCTTTGACGGACCGCTGGCCGCGGTGGTGGTCGGCCGGGTGGACGGTGAGTTCATCCTGAACCCCACCTTGGCGCAGTCGGTTCGCTCCGACCTGCACCTGGTAATCGCGGGTACCGGTAGGGCGGTGGTCATGGTCGAGGCCGGCGCGGGCGAGGTCGAAGAACAAGTGGTGCTCGACGCCGTGGCCTTCGCCCGACCCCACCTCGGCGAACTGGTGGAACTCCAGCAAGAGGCAGCTGCGGTAATCGGCAAGCCCAAGCGATGCTACGCCGAACGGGCCGTCGACCTCGAACTGCAGAGGCGGGTGGACGGAGAGTCGCGCGCCGCCATCGGCAGCGCCCTCCGGGATGCGGATAAGCTCAGGCGTGAGGAATCGGTGCGCTGCGTCTTCGCCGAAGCGGCGGAGCGGCTGCGGGCGGAGTTTCCCGCTCGCGAAAGCGAGATCCGCTCGCATCTCGACGCCATCATGCGGGATGAAGTCCGTAGCCTGCTCCTGACCGAACGGGTTCGAGTGGACGGGCGCGCTCCCGACGAGATAAGGTCCATCGAGTCCGCCGTCGGCGTGTTGCCCCGGGTTCACGGCTCGGGGCTCTTCACCCGCGGACAGACGCAGGTACTCACCGTTGCCACGCTGGGCACGATTGGCGATGTTCAAACCCTTGACAACCTGTCGGCCGAAGACTCCAAGCGCTACATGCATCACTACAACTTTCCGCCTTACAGCGTGGGCGAGGCGAGACCGCTAAGAGGTCCTGGCAGGCGCGACATAGGGCACGGCGCCCTCGCCGAGCGGGCCTTGCAGCCGGTGTTGCCCGACCAGTCGGAGTTCCCTTACACTATCCGGCTGGTATCGGAAGTCCTCGAATCCAACGGATCCACCTCCATGGCCAGCGTGTGCGCGAGCAGCCTGGCCCTGATGGACGCGGGCGTCCCCATCCGCGGGCCGGTAGGCGGCGTGGCCATGGGACTGGTGATGCAGGGCGACCAGGTGGTGATCCTGAGCGACATCCAGGGGATCGAGGATGTCCTGGGCGACATGGATTTCAAGGTGGCAGGCACCCGGCGGGGCATAACCGCCCTGCAACTGGATGTCAAGACGAAGGGCATCGCGCCGGAGGTGCTGGGACATGCCCTGGAACAGGCTAGACGGGGACGCCTGCACATCCTGGACCGCATGGTCGAGGCCATAGCCGAGCCCCGCAAGCACCTGTCGCCATGGGCGCCTCGCATAATCACCGTGCAGATCGATCCGGAGAAGATCCGCGAAGTGATCGGCCCGGGCGGCAAGGTGATCAACAAGATCATCGCCGAAACCGGCGCCAAGATCGATATCGAGGACGACGGTCGCATCTTCATCGCCTCCGTGGACCAGGAAGGCGGGGAGCGGGCCGTCCGCATGATCCAGCAGCTCACCCGGGAAGTCCGCCCAGGCGAAGTCCATGTGGGCCGGGTGTCGCGAATCATGAATTTCGGAGCTTTCGTTGAGGTGTTGCCGGGGAAGGAAGGCCTCGTGCACATCTCAGAACTGGCCGATGAACGGGTAAACCGGGTGGAGGACGTGGTCCAAGTGGGAGACCAGGTCCTGGTGAAGGTCACGGAGATCGACCGCCTGGGCAGGATCAATTTGTCCCGCAAGGCCGCGCTGCGGGAAGACCGCGGCTCGACGCCCACCAACAAACCGACCTGACCCGTGCGGCTGGGAGTTCACCTCTCGATCGGCCGGGGGCTCGACGCGATGGCCAGGGTGGCAGTGGACCTGGAGTGCGAGACGGTCCAGGTTTTCTCGCGTAGCCCCCGGGGGGGGCAGCCGCGCCCACTGGCGGAGGACGAGCGGGACGGGATGCGCCGCCGCTTGGACGCGGCCGGCATCAACCCGCTGATCGTTCACGTACCCTACTTCGTCAATCTGGCAAGTCCCGACCAGCACATACGCGAGTATTCGGAGGAGACGGTCGCCCTCGACCGCGAGCGAGCCCGGATCCTGGGAGCCGACTACGTGGTCACCCATCCCGGCAGCTATGGGCGAGAGGGGACCCAGGCGGAAGGGATCGCGCGGGTCGGTCTCGGCATTCGCAGACTGCTGGCCGCGGGAGGATCCGGTCCGAAGCTGTTGCTCGAGCAGACGGCGGGTGGCGGGGGGCAACTCGGCGGCACGCTCCGCGAGTTGAAGATCATGCTCGACGAGTCGGGAGCCGGCGGGATCTGCCTGGACACCGCCCATGCCTACGCTGCCGGCTACGATCTCAGCGATGGCGGGTGGGAGGACTTCCTTGCGGAAGTGGCCGGCGAGGTGGGCATCGATCGGGTCAAAGTGGTGCACCTCAACGACACCGCCGAGGAACTCGGCGGCCATCGGGACCGGCATGTCCGAGTGGGCGAGGGGCGGTTGGGGGAAAGTACTTTCCGGCGCATCTTACATGACCAGCGGCTTCAGGCGCTCCCCGGAGTGCTGGAGGCGCCGCGCGCTTCCGATTCTGACCTGCGCGGACAGTTAGCCACACTCCGGCGGTTGCGAAGGGATTGATGAGGTTATGGAGGGGGCGACGGCCACGTTTGTGAAGGAGACTCTGCCCGGAGGAATGCGGGTTGTCGTGGAGCCCATCCCTCATGTCCGCTCGGTGGCGGTGGGCCTCTGGTATGGGGTGGGTTCCCGCCATGAGGACGAGACGACGAGCGGCCTATCCCACTTCCTCGAGCATATGTTCTTCAAGGGGACCGCCCGGCGGTCGGCCCGGGATATCGCCGAGACCATGGACCAGGTTGGCGGACAGCTCAATGCCGTGACCACCAAGGAATACACCTGCATTTACACCCGCGTGCTTGACGAGCACTTCCCCATCGGGCTGGACGTCATAGCCGACATGGCCCTGAACTCCCGCCTGGATCCTCAGGACGTGGAGAGGGAGAAAGGCATCATCCTCGAGGAAATCAAATTGTATGAGGACACGCCTGATGAACAGATTCACGATTTCCTCGTGCAGACCATGTGGGACGGTCATGCCCTGGGCCGGAGCGTCCTGGGGACGGCCGAGGCCGTGCAGGCCTTCGATGTCGCCGAAGTGGCCCGTTTTTTCGACACCTACTACCGTCCGGCCAACATGGTGGTCGGCGTAGCCGGTAATGTGGATCCTCCAGTGGTCGTGAACAGCGTGGCCGCGGCTTTCGACGGCCGCCAGGGCGGGGCCAGGCCGTCGGAAGGGGGCGCTCCGACCCGGGCCGTCCGACGCGAGGTGCGTCGCAAGGACACCGAACAGGTCCACCTCGCGGTAGGCGGCACCGGCGTGCCGCTTGAGCATCCCGACATGTACGGGCTGCAACTGGTCAGCATGATCCTGGGCGGAGGCCCCAGTTCCCGGTTGTTCCAGGAGATCCGGGAGGAACGGGGACTGGCCTATTCCGTTTACTCTTATACCGCGTCGTACCGCGACGGGGGGCTTTCGGCGATCTACGCGGGGGTCAGCCCCCGCCACGCCGCGTCGGTCCTCGAACTGGTCCAGGCGGAGCTGCTAGCCCTGTCGAGCGGAGGCATCAAGGAAATGGAATTGCAGCGGGCGCGGGACCAGGTGAAGGCGGCGATGGTGATGTCCCTGGAGTCGACCAGCAGCCGCATGTCGCGCCTGGCAAGGGGCGAGTTGATGCTGGGGAGAGTGCTGGACACGGATGAGATCATCGCCCGCATCGACGCCGTGACCCTGGACGACGCTCATCGGATCGCGGACGCCCTGCTGGGGCCGAACGAGCTGACGGTGTGCGCCATCGGGCCGGTCCATCCCGACCTGGCCCCCATATGACGGATATTGCCGGCGGCGATGTGGTTCGGGTGGGAGTGGCGCGAGCGCCTGGATCCGAGGACCTGCCCTTGCCCCGGCCCATGACCCGCGGTTCGGCGGGTCTCGACTTGCCCGCCGCCGTGACCGTCCTGGAGATCGGGCCCGGCGAGAGGGCAGTGGTACCGACCGGCCTGCACCTGGAGATACCGCCCGGCTACGAAGGTCAGGTGCGGCCGCGCAGCGGGCTGGCGGCCGAGCATGGTCTGGCCGTGCTCAATAGCCCGGGCACCATCGATAGCGATTACCGCGGCGAGATCAAGGTCGTCCTGATCAACCTCGGCCGAGCGCCGGTCGTCATCCGCCGCGGCGACCGCGTGGCCCAGCTCATCATCGCTCCGGTGTGCCAGGTATCCTGGGACCTCCGTCCACGACTCGCGTCTTCCGACCGGGCCGAGGGAGGCCTGGGCCACACCCGCCGCTGACTGGCAGCAATTCCCCGCATGGACCGCCGGGTTCGTACCAAGACTATCCATGAGCTCAAGTCAGGAGGGGGACGGCCCATGGTTAGCACGGTCATCGGCGTGTTCAAGTCGTTCTCC
>DOZU01000079.1 GCA_003517845.1 Clostridiales bacterium
GAGCTTCTACAGGCTTATCCCTTGCTTTGCTTGTGTCACCCTGCCCGGCTCCCAAGGGAAGGATCCGTTCGGGTCAGGCCGGATGGTTTCCCGACGGGGATGCCGGCCGGCATCTCCCCTACGGTATCCTGCTAGTTTGACGCCCCTGGCGGACCCGCAGGCATGGACCGGAGGGACGTGGCCGCACTAGGCGGCCAGAGCGTATTGCTCGTTGGCTCTTTTGGTTTTTCCAGGTTGATGCGAGGACCTGGACCCCGGCCTGCTACTCCTGTCAGTGCTGCCGCCGTCGAATCTGATTCGCCCCCAAGACCTCCTCTTGATCGGGTTACCCTGGAGTCTCATTTTAGCAGACGGACCGCCCGCTGACAATGGGCGGGACGCCCACGGGAACAGAGGGCGACGGTAAGTCGCGCATGGGTCAAGTCGCTGCGTCGCGGACTTCCGCCTGGCGCGGGCGCGGGAATTGCTGTAAACTTGAAACGAACCGGCGCCTGCCGTGCGGCTGGAGCGCCGGACCCGATTCTCCGCCCGGAAGGGGAGTGAGTTGATGGAGAAGTTCACTTTCGCCGGCCAACCCGGGCTGAAGCTGCTCACGGACGGCCAAGTGGCGACGATCCATGACCATGCCCTGCGTATCCTGGATGCCTGCGGCGTGCAATTCGAGTCGGATGAAGCCCTGAAGATCCTGAAAGATCATGGCGCCCGGGTTGACTTCGGACGCAAGGTGGCACGGCTCAAACCGGAACTGGTGCTGGAAGCGATAAGGAGCGCCCCGTCCCACATCCTCCTTCACTCGCGGGACGGGAATCCCGTGGCCGACCTCGGCGGCGCCAATGTGTACTTCGACCCTGGGTCAGCCGCCATTCGTTTCCTGGAGTCGGACGGACGCACCGTTCGGCCTTCGCATGCCGCCGACCTGGCCGCCATCTCCCTGGTGAATGATGCCCTTCCCCACATAGCGCTCCAATCCACGGCCGTGGTGTGCTACGACGTGCCAAAGTCCATTGGCGACAGCTACCGCCTGTACTTGTTGCTCAAGAACTCCCCCAAGCCGATCATAACCGGGGCCTTCAGCGTTTCCGGCGTCGGTCACATGCGCGATCTGCTGGCGGCGGTAGCAGGCGGTGCGGATGTCCTCCGGGAGCGGCCGGTGGCGGTGTTCGATGTCTGCCCATCTCCCCCCCTGAAATGGACCCATATCAGTTCCCGGAACATAATCGACTGCGCCCGCAACTGGTTGCCGATGGAGACCGTGTCCATGCCCATGCCCGGCGCGGCGTCGCCGGCCACCATCGCCGGTTCGATCCTCCTGCACACGGTGGAGACGCTCAGTGGCCTCACCCTGGCCCAGTGCGCCTGCCGGGGCACTCCCGTGGTATACGGCGGGGCTCCGGTGCACTTCGACATGCGGCACGGGACCACGGCGCTCGGCGCGGTGGAGGCGACGATGATCGCCGCAGGCTACGCGCAGATGGGGAAGTTCTATGGCCTGCCCACCCACACGTATGCCTGCTTGAGCGACTCGAAGCTGGTCGATGCCCAGGCCGGCCTCGAGACGGCCATGAGCGCGATCATCGCTCAACTGGCCGGGCTCAACGTCATCTCCGGCCCGGGGATCCTGGAGTTCGTCAGTTGCCTCAGCCTGGAGAAGCTGGTGATCGATAACGAGATCTGCGGGTTGGCCCTGCGCCTTCACCGCGGACTGGACTGGTCCGAAGAAGCGATGGCCGCCGACTTGATCGCCACGCTAGGCCCGGGGGGTAATTACCTGACGGCACGCCATACGGCAAAGTGGTTTCGCCGGGAGCTGCATCTCCCCACCATGATCATTGACCGTCGCGACCGCAACCGTTGGCAGGCGGAGGGAGGCACCGATAGCTTCCAGCGCGCCCGCTTGCGGGTAAGGGAGATCCTCGACGGCCACCGGCCGGCGCCGCTCGGGTCCGATCGCGAGCAAGCCCTCGACCGGGCGGCCACCCGGATCATGGATGAGGCCGGCGTCGCCGAGGTGCCGCTGGGTCCACGGTGACGACCCTCGCCCGCAACCCTTGTAGGGGCGGGTTCCGAACCCGCCCCTACCCCGAAGACACGGTCTCCCGCCACCCGGCCTATGCGTCCGCCTCGGTGCTCTTGCCCAGGAAGCGGACGGCGGCGATGACGGCGGCCAAGCCGACCCCAATCGACAGCAGCGGATGCACGCCAAAGCCGGCGGGGATGAAGCCGACGACGGCGGCAACGCCGCCCGCCAATAATGCGTAAGGCATCTGGGTGCGGACGTGGTCGATATGGTCAGCGCTCGACCCGGTGGAAGACAGGATGGTGGTGTCGGATATCGGCGAGCAGTGGTCGCCGAAGATGGCGCCGGTGAGCACGGCTCCCACCGAGGGGATGAGGGGAGCGCCGACGGCATAGGCGATGGGTACCGCCAGCGGGGTGAGGATGCCCATGGTGCCCCACGAGGTCCCCATGGCGAACGATATGAAACAGGCTACCATGAAGATGACGAAGGGGATGATCGCAGCCGGCACTTGAGCCGCCTCCACGACTCCCACCAGGAAGCTCGCGGTACCCAGGCCCTCGGACACGGAGGCGAGCCCCCAGGCCAGGACGAGGATCATGAGGGCGAGGAAAACGGATTTCGCGCCCTTGACGACCGTCTCCAGCGCCTCGGTGAGGCTGAGCACTTTCTGTAGCACCACGAGGAGCACGGCCACCACCACGCCGATGGCCGACGACCATAGCAGCACTACGCTGGAGTCGGCCGCGCCGATCGCTTCCCGGATCGAGCCAGCCTCCGCCCCGCCGCCGTGTACGTACAGGCCGATGAAAGTGGCGGCGATGGTGGTCACCACCGGCAGCACGAAGTTCACCCAGTGACTGCGGGTCCCTTCCGCCGGGAGGAGTTCGGCGGTGTCGGCGACCGCCAGGGGCACCGCCCCATCCCGCATCACCTTGCCGGTGGTCCGAGCGCGCCGCTCCGCCGCGTGCATCGGGCCGAAGTCCCGCAGCATGAAAGCGATGGTCCCCACCAGGGCGAGGGCGAAGATGCTGTAGAAGCGGTAAGGGATGGTCTGCAGGAAGATGAAGAAGGGGCTGACTTGCTGGCCGATGGCCGCGTAACCTTCGCCAATGACGCCCAGCTCAAACCCGATCCAGGTGGAGATGATGGCCATGGTGGCAACCGGAGCTGCGGTCGAGTCGACGATGTATGACAGTTTCTCGCGGGAAACGCGCAGCCGGTCGGTTAGCGGCCGGGCGGTGTTGCCGGTGATGAGACAACTGCCATAGTCGTCGAAGAAGATCACCATGCCCATGAGCCAGGTCGCGAGCTGGGCGCCCCGCGGCGTCTTGGCGCGCTTGGCCAGAGCCTCGGCGACGGCGAGTGCCCCCCCCGAACGCGTCACGATGCCGATCATGGCGGCAATCATCATGGTGAAGATCAGGATCGCCGCGTACCACGGGTCGGCCACCTTGTCCAGGATGTAGGTATCGAAAGTACGGAGGAGACCGGCCCCGGGGTTATAACCGTGGAGAAAGGTCGCCCCGACGACGACCGCGAGGAACAGGGACATGATCACCTGGCGGGTAGCGATGGCCAGACCGATGGCCAGGAGCGCCGGCACAATCGACAGCCAACCGTAATTCTCCATTGGCTACCTCCTCGAACCGGTTTTGCGTGCTCGCGAACTCGTCGGCGAGAATACCGGGCGGTCCTGCACCCGACCTGCCTGGGCTATACATATTCACCCCCTGTCGATCCGGATGACCTGGTTCCAAGACGGTATTTTCGCAATCGGCGGCCATTTCCCCTGCCGAGACTGGGGTGTCCCTGCTACAGCACGCGGCATTGGACGCAAATGTAGGGGCGGGTTCCGAACCCGCCCCTACCACCATCGGCAAGCCGTCCCCCGCGTCAGCGGCGATTCGTCCGGCACGTCTCAACTCCGCTCTTTCAGGGCGCGCTGGATCGCCCGCTGCGCGTCCCTTTCGGCGATGTCGCGGCGCCGGTCGTGAACTTGCTTGCCGCGCGCCAAGGCGAGTTCCACCTTGGCCCGCCCCCCCCGGAAGTAAAGGCGCAACGGTATCACCGTATAACCGCGCTGGGTCACCTTGCCCAGGAGCCGCCGGATTTCCGCCTTGTGCAAGAGCAGCTTGCGGGTCCGTTTGGGCTCATGGTTGAACTGGTTCGCCTGTTCATAAGGGCTGATGTGCA
>DOZU01000138.1 GCA_003517845.1 Clostridiales bacterium
GCTGGTCGGCGGCGCGGTGGTGGAGATTGAGGTCAAGAAGCTCCAGATCACCGGCGTCGTCGAGCTGGTGGCCAGGGGTGCGATCACGCTGCGGGTAGGTGAGGCGTCGCAGAGCTTCCGCCTGAATCCGGCGGTCAAGGTGTTCGACGCGACCGGCAACCGGCGGGATCTGACCTACGTGCGGGCCGGCCAACAGGTGGAGATAACGCTGGTGGACGGCGCGGTGGTGGAGATCAGGGTCAAGTGATAGGTCAGGTAGGGGCGGGTTCGGAACCCGCCCCTACCTCGACAAGGCGGCCTACCGGTGCCCCGCCGTTTTCATGCCCCGTGGTGCCCCGAGGAGCATGAGGGTCTACCCCTACCGCCATTCCCTCCTACCGCTGTCCGCCTCAGTCTCCCGGCGAGTCGGTTTGCCCACCTTTCAATGCGGCAGGAAACGGCCGCGCCGGAAGCGAAATCAACGAATACCAGTAACGGGTAGGTTGTGAAGCGCCATGATCGGCAAACCGCAACGGCGAGGTCTGGGAACGCTCGGCGGCCTCGTTCTCCTTGCCACCATCGTGGTTGGCTGCGCGTACCCGCCCCCGGCCGGCACACCGCCCCGGGAAGACCCCTCGCCTCTGCTTCCGACCTCTGATGGGCTGCGTCTCATGGAGATCGACTGGGATGCCGTACCGCTTCAGGAACTGACACCAGCGTGGGAGCAGGGCTATGCCCAGGCGGTGACCGCTTCCGTGGCCGAGGACGGGCGGTCGGTAGCCGCTGCCGTGGGCTTGCCCGATGGCCGCCCGACGGCACCGGGGTATGAACTGTTCGACGACGCCGGCCAACTCATTTCCCGGGTAACGTTCACCGACCGCCGCTATCGCGCTTCCTCGGTCCGTTTGCTGGCAGAAGGGCGGTGGGTGGCGGCCACCAAAACCGAACTGAACCAGGAGGGTCACTTCAGTATCTATGATTCGCGAGGGCGGAGGCTGCTCGTGCTACCCGTGCAGGGTTGGGCCATGGCGTCAGGCTCGCGGGATGCGTCTCGCTTATCGGTCCTCCAGCAGCCCCGCTGGGGCTCGC
The DNA here is from genome assembly GCA_003517845.1 of Clostridiales bacterium. Lineage (GTDB taxonomy): Bacteria > Bacillota > Sulfobacillia > UBA995 > UBA995 > UBA995. The sequence goes on from DOZU01000138.1 coordinate 1,069, forward strand.
TCGCCCGCCTCCACTTGTTCGCCACGGATGGTTGGCGGGAGTTGACTTCGTTCCGGGTGCGCCCGGACGCGACGGTCAAGTTCTCGACCGGGGGACGGATGCTGGTGACCGACGCCGATCGGGTCTTCCTCGTCGCACCGGGCGGCGAGGTATTGGCGGAGTACCCGTTGCCGGCACGGCTCCGACGGGTGGTGGCCCTGTCGCCGTCGGGGGAGAGGGTGGCGGCGACGACCGGCGGGGCGGACAGCAGGGTGTACCTGTTCAACCAGGCAGGAGAGCGCCTCATCGATTCGCTACTATTCTTCGGAGGCACCAACGGTCTGACCTTCTCCCAGGATGAACGGTGGCTGGCGGTGTACGATGTCGGCGAGCGGGGCGGCATATGTCTCTTTGATCTGGCTTCCGGCGAACTCGCCTGGCGATCACTGTTCCTGGCCATCGAGGGGGCGGAAATCCGCGTTCGCAACGTGGCCCTCGATCCGGCCAGTCGGCGGACGGTGGCCCAGGTTGTGATCTCGAGACCCGGTCCCCCATCGATCGAGGAGCACTTCCTGTATGTGGCCGAGCATGACGGCCAACCCCTGGCCCGCATCTTCCTCGGTACCAACGTGGAAGTAGCCATGGCCATGTCCGGCAGGGTGGCCGTGGTCACCACCAACCACGTGGCCGACTGGAGTGGCCGGGTCCGCAACTACGTTCGATGGTACGATCTTGGAGCGTTGTTTCCCGACGAACCCCGCTGATGAGCGGCCGGGGGCGGGCATGAGCCAGTTGAGTCGCGGCACTATACTGCAGGACCGCTACCGCATTGTTGGCCTACAGGCCGAAGGCGGCACCGCCTCCGTATACCTGGCCACCCGGCTGGGCATGGAGGAGGAAGTGCGGCTGGCCGTCAAGCAGTTCCCCGCCGGGACCGTTCCGCCCGCGGAATTCCTGAACGAGGTCCGGGTGCTCTTCCGCTTGAGCCACCCCAATCTGCCCAAGGTGTATGACTTCTTCCAGGAGGAAGGGCACTACTTCCTGGTGACCGACTTCGTGGACGGCCAGACCCTTGCCGACCTCGTACAGGCCCGCGGCGGGTCGCTGGACGAGGACGAGGTCATCGAACACGGCCTGGCGATCTGCGCTATCTTCCGTTACCTGCACGAGACGCCGGAGCGCGTGGTGCACCGCGACCTGAAGCCGGGGAATCTCATGCTGGACGCCGACGGCCGGTTGAAGCTAATCGACTTCGGCATTGCCCGTGCGCTCCGGGGAGACGGAGATACGCGGGGCGTACACGGCTTTACCGAGAGTTTCAGCTCGCCGGAGCAGCGGCTGAACCTGCCGGCCGACGAGCGCAGCGATATCTACAGTTTCGGGGGGACGTTGTACTACTTGCTGCGGGGCGTGCCGCCCGAGCAGGAGTTCCGCCGGACCCTGGGGGGCACGCGAAGGCGAAGCGTATCCCGTGGCCTGCAACGGATCGTGCGGCGGTGCCTGGAAGCCGACCCGGAGGCGCGTTTCCCTTCCTTCGCCGAGTTGGAACGCGATCTGCAGGCTTATCGCCGACTACGACGGACTACGCTCGGGCGCCGCTTGAAGGCCGGGGTCGGCCTGGCCGCCGTAGCCTTGCTGGCCCTACTAGTGAGGTCGGTGTTGGCTCCCACCGAATTCCCCTTGATCGGCGACAGCCATGCCCTGCCGGGAAGCCGGGTGGCCATGCATCTCGCCTTGCCGCCGGCGCGCCTTGCTGCCACCGAGCCCCGCCTGCAGTGGGTCATTTACGACCGCCAACTGCCCGGAGAGCCCGTGGCCACTTTCCAGGGACGGGCCGCGATCAGCTTCGAACCTCCGCGACCGGGGATTTACCGGGTCGAGGTGCGGGACGGCGACCGGCGGATCAGCGAGGTGCGGGAGCTAGTCGTTTACCAGGTAGTATCGGTGCCGGCGGAGGTGCTCCTGGGTCAATCGGTCAGCCTCGAAGTCAGCCCGCAAGTGCCCGAGTCTCCCGGTCGCAGCCATCGCTGGCGATGGTCGATCGCCGACCCGCAAGGGCAGACCGTCGAACGGGTCACCGATGTCCCGTGGCTGGAGTACCGCTTCCCTGCCGCCGGCCGCTACCAGATCAATCTGGCAGTGCTCGTGCGGGTGGAGGGGGCATTCGATGTCATGGTGGCCAGCCCGCCTGACGCGGCCCGGCTCGTCGAGACCGTCCTCTATCATGTCCCTCGGCCCGAGCGGATCGTGAGCCGGTCCGGATTCGAGACCGCCGAAAGGGGCTGGCCGGTCAACTGGACCCTCGTCGGTCAGGGAGTAGTCCATGATCCCGGGGAAGGGCGGGGCGGGCCGGGAACCGTCCGGTTGACCGATGTGCTTGACGAACGCATCTACGCCATCACCACCCTGCCCGCCGAGGGTGGCAGTCGCTATCGGGTGACGGTATGGGCGCGGGGCCGGGCCGTAGCCCCTCTCGGGCAGCAGATCCTGGAAGTGCAGTTCCGATCGATGGTGGACGACCGATTTGTATTGCCCGCCCAGCGGGTGACGCATGCCCGGTCCGCCGATTTCGAGTGGGGGCAGATGTCGCTGGAATTCGCCCTGCCCGACGGCGTGGGCGCCAACCTGGAGTTGTACCTCAAGGCCCTGGGACGAGGGACGATCTGGTTCGATGACTTCGTGGTGGAGGTCCTCGATGATTAGGCGCGCGGCCCTGATGGCGGCGATAGTCCTGCTCACCGTGAGCGGGGCGGCTCGACCGCTCCTGGCCGCGCCCTTCCCCGATCTGGCCGGGCATTGGGCGCGGCGGCAGGTCGAGGTGCTGTGGGCGCGGGGATTGATCCGGGGTCTGCCGGACGGCCGTTTCGCTCCCGATCGCACGGTGACCCGGGCCGAAATAGCCCGCTTGCTGGTCATGGCCCTGGGGGAGGCCGAGGAAACGCGGATGCTGGCCGGCTCACCTTCGAGCTTCCTCGATCTGGGTCCGGCCCACTGGGCCAACGGGTACGTCGAAGCCGCCTTTGAGCGCCGCCTGGTCCTGGGTTATCCGGACGGCCACTTCCGGCCCGACCACCCGGTGACCCGGACGGAACTGGTAGTGATGCTGGTGAGGGCCGGCGGCTGGGAGGACGAGCCCCGGGCCGGCGGCGGGGGTGCCGTGGCCGCGCTGCCCTTCGCCGATCGCGGAGCCATACCCGGCTGGGCCGTCGAACACCTTCTCAGCGCCTGGCGCCGAGGGCTGGTGACGGGACTCCCCGGGGGAGACTTCCGCCCGGGCGAATTCACCACTCGCGGTCAGGCAGCGGCCATGATCTCCCGACTCCTGGAGTTTCGAGGTATC
>DOZU01000059.1 GCA_003517845.1 Clostridiales bacterium
CCGGATCGTGGTCACCGCCGCCGCGGCCGCCCTACCCGACCTGCGGGAATTGGCCGCGCGGCACGGGGTAGCCGCGGGGGTCCTGGGTCAGGTAACCGACGGCCGGCTGGCCATGCGGCGGGGAGAGGCGGCCGTCCTCGATGAGGCGACCGAGGCGGTGGCGGCGATATGGAAGGGGGCAATCCCGTGGGCGATGGGCGAGCAGGGATAGCCGATCAGTGCGGGGTCTTCGGCATCGGCTTTCATCGCGAAGCGGCGGGGCTGACCCACTTCGCCCTGTACGCGCTCCAGCACCGGGGCCAGGAGTCTTGCGGGATCGTGGCCTCGGGCGAGGAGGGCATCGAGGTTCACCGGGGGATGGGCCTGGTCTCCGATGTCTTCGATCCGGCTTCGCTCGCGCGGCTGGGCCGGGACTCGGACCTGGCACTGGGTCACGTCCGCTATTCCACGGCCGGATCGAGTTCGCTGGCCAACGCCCAACCCCTCCTGGTCCGCTACCGGCGCGGCCCCCTGGCCCTGGCTCACAATGGCAACCTGGTGAATGCCGGGGTCTTGCGGGCGGAACTCGAGGCTGCCGGCTCCATCTTCCAGACGGCGCTGGACACGGAGGTGATCGCCCACCTCGTGGCCCGGCTGGCCGACGGCGGGCCGGAGGCCGCCCTGGCTGCCAGCCTGGCCCGGGTGAGGGGCGGCTATGCGTTGCTGGCCCTCACCGACCGCAAGCTGATCGGGGTGCGCGACCCCAACGGCATCCGGCCGCTGGCCCTGGGCCGTCTGGGGGACGCCCGGGTGATGGCTTCGGAGTCCTGCGCGTTCGATGCCGTGGGCGCCCGTTTCGTGCGCGAGATCGAGCCGGGAGAGATGGTGGTCGTGGATGAGGACGGCATCAGGTCGACCCGGGCCTTGCCGGCCGGCCGACCCGCCTTCTGCGTCTTCGAGTTCATCTACCTGGCCCGGCCCGACTCCGACCTCATGGGCCTGAACGTGCATGCCGTGCGCAAGGAACTGGGCAGGCGACTGGCCGAGCGCTGTCCCGCCCCGGCGGACATGGTGACGGGCGTGCCCGATTCCAGCCTATCGGCCGCATCGGGCTACGCGGAAGCGGCGGGCATCCCCTATGAGATGGGGCTGGTCAAGAACCGCTACATCGGCCGCACCTTCATCCAGCCGCGGCAGGAAGAGCGCGAACTCGGCGTCACCCTCAAACTCAACCCCTTGCGGAAGGTGGTGTCCGGCCGGCGGGTGGTCCTCGTGGACGACTCGATCGTCCGCGGGACGACCTCCCGCCACATCATCCGCATGCTCCGCGAGGCGGGGGCGCGCCAGGTGCACCTCCGGATCGCCTCGCCCCCCTACCGCTGGCCCTGCTATTTCGGGATCGACACTCGATCCCGCGGCGAGTTGGTGGCGGCCGGCCGCGACCCCGAGGCGGTACGGCAACTGGTGGGCGCGGACAGCCTGGAGTATCTGGCACTCGAGGACCTGGTGGATGTGATCGGCGCCGGGTCGAGCTTCTGCCTCGCCTGCCTGGACGGCGACTACCCGGTGCCGGTGGAGGGGGAGGACGGCCATGGATGCTGACCGCGGATTGACCTACCGGGAGGCGGGAGTGGACGTCGAGGCGGGCGATGAGGCGGTCCGCCGCATCAAGGGCCTGGCCGCCTCCACCAACGTCCCCGGGGTGCTGGGCGGGATCGGGGGGTTCGGCGGGCTGTTTCATCTGGCTTCCGGCCGGTGGCGGGACCCGGTGCTGGTGGCCGGAGCGGACGGCGTGGGGACCAAGCTGAAGATCGCGTTCGCCCTGGACCGGCATGACACGGTGGGCATTGATGCCGTGGCCTACTGCGTCAACGATGTCATCGTCCAGGGGGCGGAGCCCCTGTTCTTCCTCGACTATATCGGCCTGGGGAAACTCGAGCCCGGTTTGGTGGAAACGATCGTCCGGGGTGTGGCCGAGGGTTGCCGCCGCGCCGGTTGCGCGCTGCTGGGCGGAGAGACGGCCGAGCTGCCCGGCCTTTACCGCCCCGGGGAATACGATCTGGTGGGGTTCTGCGTGGGCGCGGTGGAGCGGGAGGCGGTCATCGACGGCCGCTCGGTGCGGCCGGGGGACGCTATCGTGGGGATCGGCTCCACCGGGCTGCAGTCCAGCGGCTTCTCGCTGGTCCGGGAAGTGCTGCTGAAACGGGCCGGCTTGCCTCTGGAAAAGCACTTCCCCGAACTCGGCCGGACCTTGGGCGAGGAATTGCTGGAGCCCACGGGGATCTATGCCCGGCAGCTCCTGGCGGTCGCCCGCGAATTCGAGTTGCGGGCTGCCGCCAACATCAGCGGCGGCGGCCTGCTCGGCAACATCCCGCGAGTGCTGCCGGCGGGTACCTGCGCCCGGATCCGCCGGGGCAGTTGGCCGACCCAGCCCATCTTCGACCTGATCCGGCGGCGGGGACGAATCGAAGAGCGGGAGATGTTCCGCACCTTCAACCTGGGCATCGCCATGGTCCTGGTGGTGCCGGCGGACGCGGCCGACGCCGTCTGCCGGCGGCTCCATGACCTGGGGGAGCGCGCCCATCTCATCGGCGAAATCGTCGCCGGCGAGGGAGACCCGGAGGTGGTGCTGGTTTGACTCTCAACCTGGGAGTATTGGCCTCGGGCCGGGGCAGCAACCTCGGGGCCATCCTGCGAGCGGAGGCCCAGGGGGAACTCCCGGCCAGGGTGGCCGTGGTGATCGGCGACCGTCCCGGGGCCGGAGCGCTCGACGTGGCCCGCCGCCAGGGCGTACCGGCTTTCTGCATTGAACCGGGCCGTGATGGCAGGGTCGCCTACGAGGCGCGGATTGTCTCGTGCCTGGAACGACATGGCGTCGACCTCGTGTGTCTGGCCGGATTCATGCGGGTGGTAGGGCCCGCCTTGCTGGGGCGTTACCCGGGCCGCATCCTCAACATCCATCCTTCGCTGTTGCCCGCCTTTCCCGGCCGCGGCGCCCAGCGACAGGCCTGGGAGCACGGCGTGAAGGTCACCGGCTGCACGGTCCATTTCGTGGACGAAGGCGTCGACACCGGGCCGATCATCCTCCAGCGGGCCGTGGCGGTCGGCGAGGAGGACGACCCGGAAGCGCTGGCCGCCCGCATCCTCCAGGAGGAGCATGCGGCCTATCCCGAGGCGATCCGGCTGCTGGCCGAGGGCAGGTTGACGATCGCGGGGCGGCGGGTGATAGTCGCCGCGCCAGGCAGTGGGGGCGAGGGGGGAGCGCGGTGCGGCGGGCTTTATTGAGCGTGGCCGACAAGACCGGATTGGCGAGTCTGGCCCAGGGCCTGGCGCAGCAAGGGATGGAAGTCGTCTCCACCGGCGGCACGGCGGCCTTCCTCAGCGGACTCGGGCTTCGCGTGCGGACGGTGAGCGAGGTGACCGGCTTCCCGGAGATCCTGGACGGCAGGGTGAAGACCCTGCACCCGCGGATCCACGCTGGCCTGCTGGCGCGGCGTGACCGCCCGGAACACATCCAGCAACTCCAGCAGCATGGCATCGAACCCTTCCACGTGGTCGCGGTGAATCTGTACCCCTTCCGGCAGGCCGCTTCCGTCCCCGAGGCAAGCCTGGAGAAGGTGCTCGAGGAGATCGACATCGGGGGGCCGGCGCTGCTGAGGGTCGCGGCCAAGAACTATCGCGACGTGCTGGTGGTCTGCGACCCTGCCGACTATCCCGAAGTGCTCGCGGCCGGCGCCGACCCGCCTCCCGCGCTCCGTTACCGGCTGGCGGTCAAGGCCTTCCAGCACACCGCCTTCTATGACGCGGCGATCGCCGAGTGGCTCGGGCGGCGGGAAGACCGGCCGCCCGTGCCCTTCCCGGCCGAACTGACCCTCGCCTTTCAGCTCCACAGCACCTTGCGCTACGGCGAGAATCCGCACCAGCGGGCGGCGGTGTACGGCGACGTCTTCCCCGGGCCGGGGTCGCTGGTCCGAGCCAGGCAACTGGGCGGCAAAGAACTCTCCTACAACAACCTGAACGATGCCGGCTGTGCGTGGGAGCTGGCGCGGGAGTTCTCAGAGCCGGCGGTGGCGGCGGTGAAACACGCCACCCCTTGCGGCGTCGCCATCGGCCGGGGACTGGAGGAGGCTTTCGGGAAGGCCCAGGCTGCCGACCCGGTTTCCATCTTCGGCGGCGTGGTCGCCCTGAATCGGACGGTGAACGCCGCGGCGGCCCGCGCCCTCGCCGGCATCTTCCTGGAAGTGGTCGTGGCCCCCGGTTACGAGGCCGAGGCCGCGGAGATCCTGGCCGAGCGGCGGGACCTCCGGGTGCTGCAGGTGGACCCCGGCGTGCCCCGGCCGCGGCTGGACTTCCGTCCCGTGCCCGGAGGCGTGTTACTACAGGAAGCGGACCTGACGGCCGTCGACCCGGACCGGTGGCGCCAGGTCACCGCCCGTCCCGCCACCTCGGCGGAACTCGCCGATCTGGCTTTGGCGTGGCGGGTGGTGCGGTCGGTCCGCTCGAACGCGATCGTGCTGGCCCGGGAGGGGGCGACCACCGGCATCGGCGGCGGACAGACTTCACGCATCGGTGCAGCCCGGATCGCCATCGCCATGGCCGAGGTGGGCGGCAGGCCAGGCGGGTCGGTCATGGCTTCCGACGCCTTCTTCCCTTTCCCCGACGTGGTCGAGGCCGCCGCGGCGTGCGGCGTGACCGCCATCGTCCAGCCCGGCGGTTCGCTGCGGGACGCCGATTCCATAGCCGCCGCCGATCGCCATGGCCTGGCGATGCTGTTCACCGGCGTCCGGCATTTCCGTCACTAGACGGCGCGCGGGAGGTGGCGACGTCCTGAAAGTGCTGGTGCTGGGCAGCGGCGCCCGCGAGCACGCGCTGGCCTGGAAAATCGCCTCCAGCCGGCGGCTGTCCCGGCTGTACTCTCTTCCCGGCAACCCTGGCCTATCGGAACTGGGGGAACTGCTGCCGGGCGACCCCGAGGATATCGAAGCGGTGGCCGCGACCGCAGCCCGCCTGGGCATCGACCTGACGGTGGTGGGGCCGGAAGGACCGCTGGTAAAGGGCATCGCCGATGGCTTCCGCCGCCGGGGCTTGCGACTGTTCGGACCGACGGCCGCTGCCGCCCGGCTCGAGGGGAGCAAGATCTTCAGCCGGCGCCTGTTGGCGCGGCTGGGCGTTCCCGGCCCGGCCTACGCCGTATTCGATGACCCGGCGGCGGCCTTCGTGTATGTAGAGCGCCATGGCCGGCCGGTCGCGGTGAAAGCCGACGGGCTGGCGGCGGGGAAAGGGGTATTGATCGCCCGGGAAGTCGAGGCGGCGCGGGCGGCGGTGACCTGCTGTATGGTAGACCAGGTGCATGGTGCCGCCGGGTCGCGGGTGGTCATCGAGGAGCTGCTATCGGGCGAAGAAGTGTCCGCCCTGGCGCTGGTTGACGGCAGGCGGGCTTGGCAGTTGCCGTCGGCCCGGGACTACAAGCGAGTCGGCGATGGTGACCAGGGGCCCAACACCGGAGGGATGGGCGCCTGTTCTCCCTGGCCCGCCTACACGCCGGAACTGGCCGTCCAGGTACAGACGGCCGTGTTCGATCCGGTGGTGAGGGCCATGGACCAGGAGGGCGCTACCTTCCAGGGCGTGCTGTATGCGGGACTCATGCTCACTCCGGATGGACCGAAGGTGCTCGAGTTCAACGTGCGCCTGGGCGATCCGGAGGCCCAGGTCATCCTGCCCCGGCTCGAAGGCGACTTCCTCGACCTGCTTGAGGCGGCGCTCGACGGGCGGCTCGACCAGGTGAACCTCGCCGTCCGGCCCGGAGCTTGCGTGTCGGTTGTCCTTGCCTCCCCCGGCTACCCGGGAGCCTATCCCCGCGGGCTCCCCATCACCGGGGTGGACCGGGCGGCAGCATTGCCCGGCGTGATGATCTTCCAGGGTGGCACGGCCCGCGACCCGGACGGCCGGCTGGTGACGGCGGGCGGAAGGGTGCTGGCCGTCACCGCGCTGGGGGATACCCTGGACGGGGCGGCCGCGCTCGCCTATGAGGCAGCGGCCCACATCGCCTTTCCCGGGATGCAGTTCCGCCGGGACATCGCCGGCCCTGTGGCCGGGGAGAGGAGTTGACGATGAAGACGCGCCGCATCGCCGTCATCGGGATGATCGCGGGCCTCTATGCCGCCTTGACTTACGCGCTCGGGGCGGTTGCCTACCTGCCCCAGCAGATTCGATTCGCCGAAGCCCTGGCGGTCTTGCCCTATCTGACCCCCCTGGCCATCCCCGGACTCACCCTGGGCACTTTCCTGGCCAACCTGGGCAGCCCCCTCGGCTGGATCGACTGGGTATTCGGTACCCTGGCGACCCTGGTCGCAGCCTGCCTGACCCGGCATGCGCCTCATCGGCTGCTGGCACCCCTGCCGCCGGTCGTGGTGAATGCGGTAGTCGTGGGCTATTACCTTGCGGTCATCCTCGACCTGCCGTTCGCGGCCACGGCCGG
>DOZU01000024.1 GCA_003517845.1 Clostridiales bacterium
TAAGCCCTGCCGCAAGGCGGGCGGTCCCGGAGGCGCAGGGAAGCCGGCGGTGAGCAAGTGCGTAAGACCGGCGCCCCCGCCCGGCAACGGACGGGTGTCCGGAACAGATTTGTATGTTCCGGGCAACGGTCATCCGCTTGACCACTCCGATTGCCGTCGACCTCCCCCTGAGGGGTGAGCTACCTGCTTCTCGGCGCCCACCTGGAGGAGTGCTCCGGTTGGGGGGAACCGATCTACGCCCCAGCCGGGGGGACGATCGTCGAAGCCGCGGACCACCGGCCGGGGATCTTCGTAGGGCCAAGGGTATCGAGTGCTGTTTCCGCGAATACGAGGTGCTTGATGGAGACACCTGGCGGACCGTATATCACGCGATCCCGACGGCCAAAGAGAGGATTCGTAAGCCATGATGCCTAACTATTCACTGGAGTCAACCGGCGGCGCTCGCGGAGCGCTTTCCAAAGGGACCGGTTATCCTGAGGCAGGCAAATGACCTGGATCGGGTGGACGTCAATCGTATGGGGATTGCTTGAGGGAGTTGCCGTTACCAGCCTGATCTTGCTCGGAGCCGCGAACTGGCCGCCCCTGCTGTATGCCGTTAGCGGACAGGATCGCTCGAACTTGATGCGAAAAGGCATTCACATCGTCTTCTGGTCCCTCCTGGGGGCGATGGCGACCTTCACCGGCGTGGTGGTCGCACCTTTTGTCGTCGACCTGCGGGACGTGGCTTCGCTCATGGGCGGATTCACCGGCGGCCCGCTGGCGGGAGCCGCGATCGGCATCCTCGGCGCCGGTCATCAACTGGCAACCGGCGGCCCGACGGCGCTGGTGAGCAGCGTGCCGATCCTGATGGCAGGAATCGTGGCGGGCCTGGTGGGGCGAGGGCGGTCCATACAGCAAGTCCCTGCCGGAGAGACCGTTCTGGCCGTCCTGATTGTCCAGCTGCTTCACGCGGGAGCTACGTTTTTCCTGGTACAACCGATAGCGGGCGCCCTGGAGTATCTTCAGGGGGCAGTCTTGCCGGCCACAGCCATGATGATTGCGGGGGCGCTGGTACACCTCTGGATCCTCGTTTCCATGCTGCATCGGACGCACGTTCATGAGACCAACCGCCGCCTGCTCACCCTCACCGGCGGATATCTTCGGAGCACCCTGGACCTGATAGCGGGCATCGCTGATGCCAAGGATCCTCATACCGCCTCCCACTCCCGCCGCGTAGCGGACTACGGGCTAACCATCGGCAAACGCCTTGGCCTCAGCGACCAGGAACTGGAGACCTTGTGGATCGCCGGCGTGGTGCACGATATCGGCAAGATCGCCGTCCCCAATGAGATTCTGACCAAGCAGGGCGCATTCAGCGACATCGAGCGACAAATCATGCAGAGCCACGCTCCGGTGGGGGCCCGCGTCCTCCAAGCGTCCCGCGGGGCTCTAAGGGATCTCGCCCGTTTTGCCGATCGCCACCACGAGCATTATGACGGGGGGGGCTATCCGCAGGGGATCAAACAGCGAGACCCCCTCATCAGCATTGTGACCGTCGCCGACGCCCTTGAAGCTATGACCTCCCAGCGGCCTTACCGGGAAGCGCTACCCCTCCCGCAGGTGATCGAGGAGTTCCAGCGGGGATCGGGCCATCAGTTTGATCCCGAGGTCGTCGTCCCCACCGTGGCGCTCCTGGAGACCTTCGGACCACCCCATCAGTGGCCGGCCCGCGAACCCATGATCGGGAGCTTCCTGGGCGTGCCGGCTGGACTAGGATGATCGGAGCCACGGGGACTCGTAGCCTTGACAGGCGACCTGTCGCCTGATAGAGTTAGGGCAAGGCCGAATGCCTTTAAGCTAGTCCGGCGAGGCTAGCAAGGGGGGAAGGCTGTGCAGATGGTATCCGAAGCTCCTTGCTGGCAGGCAAGGAGCTTTTTTCTGCGACCTTAAGGAGGGCGAGCAGTGGCGGCGAAGGAAAAGGCCAGAATCATGGATGCCGAGGCGATACGACGGGCCCTATCCCGCATCGCCCATGAGGTGATCGAGAAGAACCGGGGCACTCAAGACCTGATGATCGTGGGCATCCGCCGCCGGGGGGTGCCCTTGGCTCAGCGGTTGATCGACCGCATCGCCGAGATCGAGGGTGTCCGGCCAACCCTGGGGATCCTGGACATCACCCTCTATCGTGACGACCTGACCAGCCGGAGCGAGCAGCCGGTAGTGCACCGCACAGAGATCCCCGTGGACATCAAGGACAAGCGGGTGGTCCTGGTGGACGACGTGCTTTACACCGGGCGCACGATCAGGGCGGCACTGGACGCGCTGATGGACCTCGGCCGGCCGCAGGTGATTCAGCTTGCGGTGCTGGTGGATCGCGGCCACCGGGAGCTGCCGATCCGGGCCGACTATGTCGGCAAGAATGTGCCCACCGCGCGCAAGGAAGTGGTCGAGTTGCGCTTGTCCGAAGTCGATGGCACCGAGGACATGGTACTCATCGTCGAGAAGCCCTGAGAGGCAGGTATCCGACCCACGTGAGCAACCCTTTAAACCGGCCCGGTGAGGCCGGCAAGGGACCGAGGACCGTACGCTGCACCCGCCAGGCCTCCCCGTTCCCCTCATTGGGTCCGGGGAGGCTTTGCTTTGGGCGTCGATAGACTGCGAAGGAGGAGGAAGAGAAGTGGGACGCCTGAGAAGCCACGATGTGCTCGGGCTCAGGGAGATGGCACCGGAAGAGATGACGCTCATCCTGGACACCGCCGAGTCCATGAAGGAGATCATCGGCCGCGATATCAAGAAAGTGCCGACACTTCGCGGCCGTACCGTGGTGACCCTGTTCTACGAGCCCAGCACCCGGACCCGCACCTCGTTTGAGCTTGCCGGCAAGTATATGAGCGCCGATACGGTTAACATCGCCACTTCCACCTCGGCGGTGGTCAAGGGGGAAACCCTGAAAGACACGGCCCGGACCCTGGAGGTGATGGGGACGGACGTGCTGATCATGCGCCATCCCGTCTCCGGCTCCTGTCACCTCCTGGCCCGGGTGGCCGAATGCCCCGTGATCAACGCCGGCGATGGCATGCATGAGCACCCCTCCCAGGGACTGCTCGATCTGTTCACCATTCGCCAGAAAAAGGGCCGGATAGCCGGACTGAAGGTGGCGATCGTCGGCGACATCCATCACAGCCGCGTCGCCCGCTCCAACATCTGGGGGTTGACCCGACTGGGTGCGCAGGTGACCGTAGCCGGGCCCAGCACCTTGCTGCCCCCGCAAGCGGAAGCAATGGGGGTGAAGGTCACCTCGCGAGTGGATGAGGCGATTGAGGGGGCGGATGTGGTCAACGTGCTGAGGCTGCAGCTTGAGAGGCAGAAAGGCGGACTATTCCCCAGCATCCGGGAGTACTCCCGGGCCTTCGGGGTCAACCGGGAGCGACTGGACCGGGCACAACCGGATGTGCTGCTGATGCATCCCGGGCCCATGAACCGCGGGGTGGAGATCAGCTCGGAGGTGGCCGATTCAGCCCATTCGAGCATCGAGGAGCAGGTGACCAACGGAGTGGCGGTGCGCATGGCCATACTGTACCTGCTGCTGGGAGGAGGCGAGGCGGCATGAAACTGCTGATCAGGGGCGGCAGAGTAGTTGATCCCGGCCGGGGCGTCGACCAGGTGATGGACTTCATGGTGGACGGAGACCGGATCGGGAAGGACGGGACTCCGGACCGGGTGGTTGACGCCCGCGGCATGCTGGTCGTTCCCGGTTTGATCGACCTGCACGCCCATATGCGCGAGCCGGGCTTTGAATACAAGGAGGACATAGCCAGCGGCACCCGGGCTGCCGCCCGCGGAGGCTACACTACCATCCTGGCGATGGCCAACACCCAGCCGGTGCTCGATTGTCGCGCCTCCGTGGAATGGGTCCTGAACGCGGGCCGGGAACGCGGCGCCGTCCGGCTATTGACCGTCGGTGCGGTCTCCAAGGGTCAGAAGGGGGAGGAACTGGCCGAACTGGGCGACATGGCCGAAGGCGGCGCGGCGGCCTTCTCGGACGACGGCCACCCGGTAGCAAGCGGCGAGCTGATGCGGTGCGCCCTGCTGTATGCCCGGATGTGGGACAAGCCGGTCATAGCCCACTGCGAGGATCGCTCCCTGGCGGGAGAGGGGCTCATCAACCTGGGTTACTGGTCGACGGTTCTCGGCCTGCGGGGCATACCCTGGGTCGCCGAAACGGCGATGGTGGCCCGCGACGTGCAACTGGCCGAGTTGACCGGCGGGCGCCTGCACCTGGCCCACCTCTCATGTGCGCGCAGCGTGGAACTG
>DOZU01000253.1 GCA_003517845.1 Clostridiales bacterium
GCCCGCGCACTCGCCGCGGCGGAAGGCGACGTCCGGGGAAGTCGGGGCCGCCAGCAGGTCGAAGCACTCGAAGGCCGCATGGAAGTCTCGGCTGACCAGGGTCCGGACTTTCTGGGCCTTGAGGTAGTACGCGTCGTAGTAACCGCTGGACAGCGCATAGGTCCCGAGCATGATCCTCCGTTTCACCTCGGGGCCAAAGCCTTCCCCCCGGGTGGCGCAGTATAAGTCGCGCAGCGCATGGTGGCCGCCGGCCCGCCGGCCGTAGCGGATGCCGTCATAGCGAGCCAGGTTGGAGGATGCTTCCGCCGGCGCCAACAAGTAATAAGCGGCGAGACCGTACTCGGTGTGCGGCAGCGAGCACTCTTCCACGGCGGCGCCCAAGCCCGCCAGCACTTCCAGGGCCTCCCGAACCCGATCGCCTACCCCCGGGACCACCCCCGGTCCGAAGTACTCCCGGGGCACGCCAATCCGCAGGCCGCGAACGCCCGCCGCGAGCCGCGCCCGGTAGTCGGGGACCTCGGCCGGCGCCGAAGTGGCGTCCAGAGGATCGCTCCCCGCAATGGCTTGCAGGATGACGGCACAGTCGGCCACGGTGCGAGCGATGGGGCCGATCTGGTCCAGCGATGAGGCGAAGGCAATCAGTCCGTGGCGGGACACCCGCCCGTAGGTAGGTTTCAGCCCCACGACCCCGGTCAGGGCGGCGGGCTGGCGGACCGAACCTCCGGTGTCCGAACCCAGCGCGTACACCACCTCGCCGGCGGCCACGGCGGCGGCGGAGCCGCCGCTGGAACCGCCGGGCACCCGATCCCCATCCCAGGGATTGGCGGTGGTCCCGAAGGCGGAATTCTCGGTGGAAGACCCCATGGCGAACTCGTCCATATTGGTCTTGCCCACCAGCACCGCCCCGGCGACCCGCAACCGGGTCCAGGCCGTCGCGTCGTAGGGGGGGGAATAGCCCTCCAGGATACGCGACGCGCAGGTGGTGGCGATGCCGCGGGTGCACAGATTGTCCTTGAGCGCCATGGGGATCCCGGCCAGGAGCGGCAGTCCTTCGCCTCGCGCCCGGGCCCGGTCGACCGCTGCCGCCTGCGCCAGGGCCGTCTCGCCGGTGACGGTGATGAAGCAGCCGAGCCCGCTGTCCAGGCGGGCGATCTGCTCGAGCGCCGCCCGCGCCAGTTCTACGGCGCCATACTCCCCGCGGCCCATGCCCTCCGCCAGCCGGACCGCGCCGTCCGTGAGCCGCACGGCCCTCACTCCTCCACGAACCGGGGGACCATGGGGAACGGTCCCGTCCGACACGGGACGCTCTCCAGCCATTCCTCGGGTTCGAGAGTCACCCCTGGCTCATCGTCGCGCATGGCGTCCCATGGGGGCAGGACGTGGGTCATCGCGGGCGTGCCGGTCGTGTCCGCTCGCCCGAGGACTTCCATGTAGTCCAGGATGGCATTCAGGCTGCAGCCCATCGCCGTCAATTCGGACTCATCGAGTGCCAGGCGTGCCAGTTCGGCCACGCGCAATACCTGCTCTCGGGTGATGCTCAACCTGCCCGCCCCCCCTCTTGCCCGATCAAGCGGAGGAAGCCAGCTTGATCGAGCACGGTGACGCCGAGTTCCCGGGCGCGCTCCAGTTTCGACCCGGGCTGTTCCCCCGCCACCAGGTAGTCGGTCTGGCGCGATACCTCCGCCGCCACCCGCCCGCCCCGCGCTTTCACCGAATCGCTTGCGGCGCGCCGGCTGAGTCCAGGCAGCGTCCCCGTGAAGACGAACTGCTTGCCTTCGAGACCGCTCAGGGGCGCGGGCCGGGAGGTGCCAGCCCCCACCCCGGCCGCTCGCAGCCCCTCGATGACCCGGCGACCGGCAGGTTCCCGAAGGAAGGCCGCGACCGAGCCGGCGATCTCCGGACCCACCCCAGGTATGGCCTCCAGTTGGACTTCCGTGGCGCCGAGCAGTTGGTCGAGGTCGGAGAAGTGGTCCGCCAGCAAGGTCGCCACCTGTTCGCCGACGTGGCGGATGCCGAGCGCGTACACGAGCCGGTGCAAGGGGCGCTCCCTGGTCCGCTCAATCGCCCGCAAGAGATTGGCGGCGGACCTGGGGCCGAGCCGGGGCAGCCCGGCCAGGCGATCGGCGGACAAGGCATAGAGGTCGGCCACATCGCCGATCAGCCCCGCCTGGAACAACTGGGCAACGACGGCGGGCCCGAGGCCCCGGATGTCCATGGCGCCGCGGGAAGCGAAGTGGATTACCGCCTGCTGGCGCTGTGCCGGACAGCCCAGGGCGTTCGGGCAGCGGCGGGCGACCTCGCCCTCCAGGCGTACGGTCGGAGTACCGCAGGCCGGACAGGTCGCCGGCAAGATGGTCGGCCCCGCGGCTTCCGGCCTCCGCTCCCCGACCACCTCCACTACCTCGGGGATGACGCCCCCGGCCTTGCGCACCAAGACGGTGTCGCCTACCCGCACGTCCTTCTCGCGCAAGACGTCTTCATTGTGCAGGGTGGCGCGGCTCACGGTGGAACCGGCCAACTGGACCGGCTGGAGATTGGCCACCGGCGTCAAGACCCCCGTGCGGCCGACCTGCACCTCAATCCCGAGCACCACCGTAAGCCGAGCATCAGCGGCAAACTTGAAGGCAATCGCCCAGCGGGGGCTGCGCGCCCGGTAGCCGAGTTGCCGCCGAGCCTCCCGTCTGTCCACCTTCACTACCACCCCATCGACATCATAGGGCAGGTCCCGGTACCGTGAGGACCATTCCCGGCAATAATCCAGAACTCCCTCCACATCGGGGCACTGCTGAAAGTGGGGATTGACCCGGAATCCCCACTCGCCGAGCAACCCCAGTACCTCGTGCTGGTAGTCGACCTCCGCTCCTTCCGCCTCCAGCAGATCGTAGATGAAACTCCCGAGCCGGCGGGCGGCGGTCACCCGGTGGTCCAGTTGCCGGACGGAACCGGCCGCCGCGTTCCGAGGGTTGGCGAAGGCGGGTTCGCCGGCCGCCTCCCGTTCCTCGTTGAGCTGGAGGAAGGCCTCACGGGACATGTAGACTTCGCCGCGCACCGCCAGCCGGGAGGGCGCCGCCCCACGCAGGCGCAGGGGGATGCTGCGCACGGTGCGGAGGTTGCCGGTGACATCCTCCCCGACCTCGCCGTCGCCGCGGGTGGCTCCCTGGACCAGCACCCCCTCCTCGTAGGTCAATACCACGGACAGCCCGTCGATCTTCAGCTCCGCGGTATACGCGGCCGGCCCGGTCCCGAGGAGCGAGCGCAGTCTCCGGTCGAAGTCCTTGAGTTCTTCGGGAGTGGTCGCGTTGTCCAGACCCAGGATGGGGACGGGGTGGCGGACTTGCTGGAAACCCTCGGCGGGAGCGCCGCCTACGCGCCGGGTCGGCGAATCCGGCGTGACCAGGTCGGGGAAGCGGGCCTCGAGCCGCACCAGCGATGCCAGCAGCCGGTCATATCCCTCGTCGGAGATGGCCGGGCGGTCCAGAACATGGTACAAATAATCGTGATGGCGAATCTCGGCGGCGAGGCGGCGGATCGTCTCGGCCGCCGCCCGCCGCTCCATGATCGCCGTGCCCATCAAGCATCCCCCGTCCCGCGGCGGGCCAGGGTGGCGGCCAGGAACCCTACCAGCATGGCCGCCCCTTCCGCCCAGGTGAGACCGGCACCGCCCGGCCAAAGGACGGGCAGGGCACCGGCCATCATCCCGCCGAGCAGGGCCATGGCGCCATGGGGCCGTTCGCCCAGCAGCCGGAGCATCCCCCGGGACAGGACGAACAACCCGAGGACGCCTCCGCCCCCGAAGGCCGCGAGGGTCAACCAGTCAAACTGGTTCAGCGCGTTCACCACGTGCTGATACTGGCCCAGGGCGATCAGGATGGTCCCTCCGGACACGCCGGGCAATACCATGACGGCGCTGGCCACTGCGCCTCCCAGGAACAGGCCGGCGGGAGTGGGGCCCACTTGGACCAGGCCCATCGCCCGGCCGAGACCCAGCGTGATCAGGACGCCGGCGGCGGCCGGCGCGATCCGGCGCAGGGCCGGCGGCCCGGCGCGG
Organism: Clostridiales bacterium; assembly: GCA_003517845.1. Taxonomy (GTDB): domain Bacteria; phylum Bacillota; class Sulfobacillia; order UBA995; family UBA995; genus UBA995. The sequence goes on from DOZU01000253.1 coordinate 4,049, forward strand.
CGGGCGATGGCGGGGATGGCGCCTGCCACCAGGCCGAACAGGAATCCGCTCAGCGGGCCGGGAACATGCGCGAGCAGATAACCGACGCCGCGGGCTCCCGCCAGCACGCCCAGCCCCACGCCGCCGAGCAGCCAAGCTTCGCGCCGCCAGGCGGCCGGGCGGATGGCCTGAAGGAACTCCTGATACCTGCCCAGGATCAGGGCGGCCGTGCCGCCGCTTACCCCCGGCAACGCTATGGCTACCCCAATCCATAGGCCGCGCAGAGCCTGGATCAACTCAGCCTTCACCAGCCTGCCTCCATCTCATGCTCGGCGCAACCGGGCATAGCTCGCCAGCACGGTCTTCAAGCCCACGCCGGCGAAAGCCAGCTTCAACTCCTGGTCGCCTTCGACCTCCCGGCAGATCACCACCGTACCCAACCCCCAACGGGGGTGGATGACCCTGTCGCCGGCCTGGAAGTCTTCGGCCGGGCCGTCCGCCGCCGCCGGTTCGGCGAGCCGGCGCCAACCCGACTGTTCCCTCACCGCCGCCAAAGACGAGGCCGCCTCCTCGCGTTCGAGCAGGTGGGGTGGCAGTTCGGCGAGGAAGCGCGAGGGCGCCATGGCCGTCGGCCGGCCAAAACGGGTTCGCGTCCGGGCGTAGCTGAGGCGCAGTTCATCCTGGGCCCGGGTGAGTCCGACATACAAGAGTCTGCGCTCTTCTTCCAGCTTGATGTGATCATCAAGGGAGCGAATATGAGGGAAAATACCATCCTCCAGCCCGACGATGAACACGGTGGGGAATTCGAGCCCCTTGGCATTGTGGGCGGTCATGAGCGCGACGCCACCCGCCCCGCCCTCCAGGCCGTCCACGTCGGCCACCAGGGCCGTCAGCCCCAGAAAAGCGTCGAGCGAGGGGTCGTCGCTATCCCGGGCGAAGCTCTCGGCTAGCGAGGCGAGTTCGTCGAGGTTCTCCAGGCGGCCGGCCGCCTCCTCGGTCGCTTGGCCGTTCAGCCATGCCGCGTACCCGCTGTCCTCGACCGTCCGCTGGACCAGGGCGGCGAGCGGCAGCGCGTCAACCAGTCCGCGCAAGGTGGACAGCAGCTGATGGAACTCCTGCAGCGCCCCCGCCATCCGCGCCGGCAGCCCGTCCCGGCACTCCTCCAGCCCGCAGGCCCGGGTCAGCGGCATCCCGGAGGCCCGTAGTCGCGCCAGCGTGGCCGGCCCTATCCCGCGTGAAGGCACGTTCAGGACTCGCTCGGCGGCGAGGTCGTCGGCGGGGTTGACTAGCAGCCGCAGGTAAGCCAGGATGTCTTTCACCTCGCGCCGCTCGTAGAACCTTACACCGCCGATGAGTTGGTAGGCGACGCCGGACCGCATCAGTTCCTCTTCGAACACCCGGGACTGCGCATGAGTGCGGTATAACACGGCGAACGACCCGGGTTCCCTTCCCGCCCTGAGCCCGGCGACTATATGCCGCACCACCCCGGCGGCCTCGTCTCGCTCGTCCGGGGCCACCCTGAGGTGGGGCAGCGCCCCATCCGGCCGCTCGGTCCAGAGCACCTTGGGGAGACGCTGGACGTTGTGGGTGATGAGGGCATTGGCGAGTTCGAGTACCCAACGGGTAGACCGGTAGTTCTGCTCCAGCCGGATGATCCGCGCATCGGGGTAGTCTCGCTGAAACTCGAGGATGTTGCGGATGTCGGCATTCCGCCAGCCGTAGATGCTCTGGTCGTTGTCGCCGACGGCGAACAGCTCGCGATGCTGAGCCGTAATCAGGTTGACCAGGACGTACTGAGCATGGTTGGTGTCCTGGTATTCGTCCACCAGCACTTGACGGAAGCGGTCCCGGTAGGCGTCGAGGACACCCGGCTGTTCGTGGAACAGGCGCACCGTCAAGGCCAGCAGGTCGTCGAAGTCGAGGGCATTGGCCGCCCGCAGGCGCTCGGCGTAACGGCGGTAGAACACGGCCACGCGCTCACCCTGGTAATCGCGGGCTGTCTCCCAGGCTCTATCCGGATCGAGCAACTCGCTCTTGGCCCGGCTCACGGCGGCGACCATCGCCGCCGGCGGATAGCGCCGTTCATCCCAGCCCAACTCCTCCAGACACCGCCGGGCCAGCGTCAACTGGTCCTCGGCATCATAGATGCTGAACTCCCGGGAGAAACCGAGGTGCGGCGCCTCCCGGCGCAGGATGCGCGCGCAGGCCGCGTGAAACGTCGCCACCCACATCGGCGACGATGCCGTGCCTATCAGGGTGCGCAACCGATCGCGCATTTCCCCCGCGGCCTTGTTGGTGAAAGTGATGGCCAGGATCTGTTCCGGACGAGACTGTTTCGAGGCGATCAGGTAGGCGGCCCGGCAGGTGAGGGTTCGAGTCTTGCCGCTCCCCGCCCCGGCCAGCACCAGAAGCGGCCCCCGGAGATGGAGGACCGCTTCCCGCTGAGCGGGGTTCAAGGCAGCGACCAGCGCCTCAGAATCCAGGTGGCGGCAACGGGCAGACAAAGGGATAGGCCTCCTTCGCCCGTGAACGACGATGGGTTCTACGAGGGTGCTTGCTTTACCTCCGGGGTGGGCGCGGGCCGCACGGGGATCAGCACGCGGAATACTGCCCCCTGTCCCGGCCCGCCATCGACGAGGATCTGTCCGCCGTGGCCGCGGACGATGCGGTCGCTTACGGCCAGACCCAGGCCGGTCCCGTTCGGTCGAGTGCTGAAGAAGGGTTCGAACAGCCGATCGCGGATCTCGGGAGGCACTCCCGGCCCGTCATCGGCAATTTCGACCGCCACCGACCTCCGCAAGGGCAGGTAGGCGGTCGACACGTCAATCCGGCCTCCGGATCCCACGGCCTCCATGGCGTTGCGCAAGATATTCATGAACACCTGTTTGAACTGGGCGGGATTGACATCCACCGCCGGGAGGTTTAGCTGCAGCTTGCGGTGTACCGAGATCTGGCGGATGGCCATCTCGGCGGTGAAGATGACGCAAATCT
>DOZU01000208.1 GCA_003517845.1 Clostridiales bacterium
GGCGATGCTCGACGGCCAGCCCCTCCAAAGCATCGTAGTCGATGGTCTCCGTGGCGCGGTCAACCCCGTAGGGCACGAACTTGAAGTAGAGGCCGGAGAAGTTCAGCGGGTGCCCGTGGGTGAGGTGACCGCCGTGGGCCAGGTTCATGCCCAGCACGACATCGCCCGGCTTCAGCGTGGCCATGTATGCCGCCACGTTGGCCTGAGTGCCGGAGTGCGGCTGGACATTGACGTGCTCCGCGCCGAACAACTGCTTGGCCCGATGGCGCGCCAGATCCTCCACCACATCGGCGAACTCGCACCCGCCGTAGTATCGCGCCCCAGGGTAACCTTCGGCGTACTTGTTGGTCAAGACGGAACCCGCCGCCTCCAGCACCGCCGGGGACACGAAGTTCTCCGAGGCAATCAGCTCGATGTGTTGGTGCTGCCGCCTGGTTTCCTGCCGAATCGCCGCCTGAATCTCCGGGTCTGCCTGCGCGAGTCGCAAGATCATCGTCCCTCCCGAAGCGAAAGCAAGATGTTACAGCGCCGGGGGCCGCCGGAGCAGCGCCTGCCGCAGGTTAGCGATGGCTTCTTCGGCCCGGCCGTTGCTCACCGCTTCCTGAATGCAGGACTTCAGATGGTCGTCAAGTACCAGGGCCGATACTTGCTGCCAAGCACCGATAATGCTGCGGATCTGGTGCAGGACCTCGGTGCAGTCCCGATCGGCCTTGATCATCTCGATCGTGGCCCGGGTGTGTCCCTCGATCTTGGCCAGTCTTGCGGCCAGCCGGCGGACGCTGGCTTCCGGGTGATGCTGAAGCAACCTGCCTCGCCCCCTATCCCTCCGGGTCCCGACCTGCCCTACCGCGAAAACCAGGGTTACCGCTGTCCCGCCCTTATCATACCCTCTGGTGCCGCTTGGGGCATGGGCCTTCTGCTATCAAGTAATTCCCCTCCCCGTAGCCAATTCTCCTGCCGATGTAGGCGATTCGGCCGCGACGACGATCGTGACAGCATTTTCGTAGCAGGGGGAATGCCTGTCAGCCACCCGCCTGGCGCTGGTTGAGGCGAGGATTGACATACCGGTCAAGGGCGAACCCGGTCAAAGCAAACCCCATCACCGTCAAGGTTATCAGCAGCCCAGGCGGTAGAACCCACCAGAGCCAGGCCCCGGTGATGAAGGCGCCTCTAGCCTGTGCATAGAAGAGGATCGACCCCCAGCTCTTCTGCAGTGGGTCGCCAAGACCCAGGAAACTGAGCGATGCCTCGATGAGTATGGCCATGCTGGCGCTCATAACGAACTGGGCCAAGGCCAGCGGCAGCACTCCGGGCAGGATGTGCCGGAACATGATCCGGCCTGAAGATGCGCCGGCCGCCCGCGCCGCCTCCACGTAGGTGCGGCACCGCAAGCTCAGCACCTGGGAACGGATGATCCGGGCGGGCCTGGCCCACATCAAGACGCCAATCACCAGCAGGAGGTTGTAGAAGCTCGGGCCGAGGAAGGCCGCCAGCAGGATCATCAGCGGAAGGAAGGGGACGATGAGCACCAGGTCGGTGAAGCGCATCAACAGGTTGTCGACGGTCCCTCCGCTACAGCCCGCCACCAGGCCTACCATGGTCCCGATGGTTGTCACCAGCATCCCCGCCACCACGCCAATGGTCAGCGAAGCCCGGGTGCCCCAGATGATCTCCGAGAGGATATCCTGCCCGATGTCATTGGTCCCCAAAAGGTGGCCCGCGCCTGGCTCCTGGAAAGGCCTTCCCACCCGATCGTCGGGGTCATAGGGGCTGATCTGAGGAGCAAGAACGGCGATCCCCAGCAGCATCACCAGCAGCAGGGCGCCGATGAGTCCCGGCGGGTTGCCCAGGAAGAGTTTCAGTGCGTACGGGCGCTTTCCCGACACCAGGTCAGTCATGTTGATCTCACCCTCGGATCCACCAGGGGATACAGCAGGTCCGCAACAATATTGGCGGCGATCACCGCCAGGGTTATCACGAGAAAGGTGCCTTGCAGCAAGGGGTAGTCGCGCCCCAATACCGCCTCGTACATCAGCCGGCCCATGCCCGGATACGCGAAGACGGTCTCGATTACGGTGGCGCCACCCACCGCGAAGCCCAGACTCAACATGAACACCGTGGCCACCGGCAGGAGGGCGTTCCGGCCGGCGTGCTTATACAGGACAACTACCTCGCGCAGCCCCTTGGCCCGCGCGGTGCGCACGTAGTCTTCCCCCAATACGTCTAGCATCGAGTAGCGCATGGTCATGAAAGTCTCGGCGGTGCCCAGCACCACCATGCTGGTCACCGGCAATGCGAGGTGTCGCAGCACATCGACGACTGCCGCCAAGCTGTCTCCGCCTACCAGCCAGGGCTTGAACGCGCCGAACATGGGAAACCACCGCAGTTCGGCCCCGAAGATGGCGAGGAGGATCATCGCGATCCAGAAGGAAGGCATCGAGCGGCATAGCATGACGGCGGCCATCGTCCCATAGTCCGCCGAGCCGCCCCGGCGCCAAGCCGCCCAACCGCCCAACATCACCCCGATCAGGGTCTGAAGGGTGAGGGCTGTCGTGGTCAACAGCAGGGTCCAGGGGATCCGCTCGGCGATGATGCTGGCGACCGAGGCATTGCGCTGGAAAGAGTAGCCCAGATCGCCCTGCGCCAGGCTGCGCAAGAAGATGCCGAACTGGACCGCCAGGGGACGGTCGAGCCCGTGGCGGACCAGGAGTTCCTGGCGCGCCTCGGGGGACATCAGCGCGACATCCTCGCCGGCCAGGCGGGACAGAGGATTCCCTGGCATGGCCCGGGGCAAAAAGAAATTCAGGGCCAAAGTGAGGAAGATGAGGATGAGGTACTGCACCAGTTGGGACCCGATTCGGCCTCTCATAGGTGGGCTTCCCTCCCGGGGACCGGGGAGGGGGCTGCCCCCCTCCCCGGCCTGGGTTCAGCTGCGCCGCTTGCGGCGGGCTACCACGATGCCGGCTCCGGCCAGCACTACAGCGAGGACAATCCAGGGCAACGAGCGGGCCCCCACCGGGCCAAGCGGACCCGCCCCCGCCGGTACCGGCCCCAGCAAGGATAGCTTGTCGAGGATGCCGAGACCACGAACGTACACCCAGCCGTCGTGCGCTTCCGGTCGGTAAGCGTAGCTGTTGTCCGGATACCACAGGGTTATGAAGGGCACCTTGCCCGCGGTAGTCCGCGCGAGTTCCTCTGCCACCGGCCGGAAATCATCGCGGGCCGTGACTTCCCGCAGGCGTTCGGCGACGGCATCAACTGCCGGATCGGAGAAGGCGCCCACGTTCAGGGTTCCCTTGGTGTGGAGCACTTCCCAGAGGTTGAGCGGGTTCTCCTGGACGCCGGCCGACCAGCCCCATACCGCCAGGTCGTAGTCGCGCCCCTTGGTGACGTCGAAATCGGGCCAGACTCGGGCCGCAACCGTGGTGTGCTCCATCGCCTGGACCACCGTATTCAAGCCGATCTGCTTGAACCAATCGGCGATGATCTGGGCGGCCCGCACCCGCTCCGGCCGCTCCGCGGAGGTGATGATCGTCTGCTGGAAGCTGTTGCCCTGCGGGTCTTCCCGGAGGCCGTCGGCGTTACGATCGACGAAGCCGAGACCTTCCAGCAGCCCGGCTGCCGCCGCGAAGTCCTGCTTCACCGCTGCCGGCACTGCCGCTACCCACGGCGACATGGGATGAACGAAACCAGGGCTGCCGACGGTGGCCTGGCCGAGACGAATGATGTCGACGAGGTACTGGACGTCGACGGCCAGTTCCAGCGCTCGGCGGAAATCGACCTGATCGAAGGGCGGACGCCCATTGTTGATGGCGAGCAGCGTGGACACGTATGAAGGGCCGCGATCTACCTTCAAGCCGGCCGTCCCTGCCAGGTCCGCCACCATTTCTGGCGGCACATCCCGGGTGCCCATGTCGATTTCGCCGGCCTTCAGGGCCATGAACATGGTGGTGGCATCGGGGATGAACGGAACGATGATTGAGGCGACCGACGGCACCTGCTCGGCGTGGAAGTAGTTCGGGTGGGCCTCAAGCCGATAGAACTGGCCCGACACGTACTCGAGCAGGCGATAGGGGCCGCTGCCCGTGGCGTCGGTGATGGTCTTGGGGTCGGTCACGCCTTCCCAAATGTGAGCGGGGATGATCACCACTTCGGCCAGCGGCACTTGCTTGAAGAGCGGCAGCACCCGTTCGAGGTGAATTACCACTGTGAGCGGGTCGGGCGTCTCGACGCTCCTGATGCCGCGCAACGACCGCTGCCAAGGGCCGTGGCCGTGCAAGGTCATGAAGGTGTAGCTGAAAGCGACATCGGCCGATGTGAGCGGCGTCCCGTCGTGGAACTCAATGCCCTCATGGAGCTTGAGGGTCCAGGTCAGACCGTCCTCGGAGGTGGAGTACTCCCGCACCATCCAGGGGACGGGCGTTCGCTCGGCGTTCATGATGAACAGCGTGTCGTAGATCATCCTCACGAACGGGAGGCCCGGATATCCGGTGACGTAGGAGTATGGCGTCATCCAGCCCTCCTCCGTATGGATGCCGATCCGGAGCTGCGAAGGTTCGGCGGCGGAGGCCGCCGTGGCGATCCCTGCCAGTAGGATCAACATCATGACCAGCCCAACCCATCGTTTACCTCTTGCCGATCCGCGTACCATCTCTAACCCCCCTTGTGTCATGCACCGCTCGCCTCCCTAGACGACGAGCTGTTCCAGTTCGAACGGCCCTTCACGGCGGTACGGCTCACCCATAGCGACGCGGGCATGGGAAGGATAGCCGTGGTATACGTGAAAGGACCGGTCCAGGACCGAATGCAGAGCCCGTCCCAGCTCCAGGTCGGAGGCCTGGGTCTTGTCCGACCCCACCAGGTTGCGCAGGGCGGTCGGGCTGAGCCGCTCGCGCAGGACCTTGCCCGTGAACTCCTGTTGCCCTGCCAGGCAATTCATCGCCTGTTCCTTGACTTCCCAGATGTCCGCCACATCGATCACGCAATTGGCATGCTCGGGGGTCATGTAGTAGATCGCCGGCACCGGATGGGGTTTCAGGCCCGGCATATCGCTCAAGGCAAAGTCCCGCGAGGCCAGGGCCAACGCCTCGAGGTACAGGATCATGGCCGGGCGCCGGTCCGGGTCGAGATCGGGGAAGGAGTGGACGGGATCCTGCATGATGCAGATGTCGGGGCGTACTCGGCGGATGACTTCCACGAGCTTCTTCTTGCCCGCTACGTCGGGAGCCACCTGCCCCTGTTCGAAGTTCAGGAACTCGACCGACGTCCCGAGCACCTCGCCGGCCTTCAGCGTCCCCGCCCGATTTGCCTCCCGGCACAGGAGGACTGCCGCATGGGACTTCCCGCCTGCCCGCCCGTTCTTGTACAGGGCTCCCCCGCACTCCACGATCTCCATGGCGAAGGTGGCGAGCATCAACACCGTCTTGGCCATCGTACCATCTCCCTGTCGTCAGCTCAGTCAGGCTGGGTCCGGGCCGGGCACCCACTCCCCCGGCCGGCGTTCAGCGTACAAGCCGCCCCAGCTGGAAGTTGCCCTCCCGGCGGTATGCCTCCGCCATGGCGAAGTGCCCATGGCCGCCGAGTCCATGATGAATGGCATCCGCCCGCTCGCGGGCCCGATGCAGGGCAAGGCCCCTTTCCCGGATCCCGGGGAGCTTGCCGTAGCCAGGCACGGCAGCCTCCAGGCTCGCCGGGGTGAGACTGCCCTCAAGCATCTGCACCGTGAACTCGTGCTGGTAGGAGATGCACTCCACCGCCTTGACCTTCACGTCCCATACCGGGGCGATGTCGAGGACGCAGTTGGGATGCTCGGGCCAGAGGTAGTAGATGGTGGGCACCGGGCACGGCGCCAATCCGGGCAGGTCCTCCTGGGCGAACTCGCGTCCCGCCAGCGCCAGTGCCTCAAGGGTGAGCATCATCCCCATG
>DOZU01000148.1 GCA_003517845.1 Clostridiales bacterium
ATGGCAGGTCACTTTCGGCGGGGTCATCGCCAACCTGGAGCGTCGCTATCGCGAAACCCATAGCGAAGCGGCGCGGCTGGAGATCGAGGAGTACATGAGCACCACCCCTTGTCCGGCCTGCCATGGCGCCCGCTTGAAGCCGGAAAGCCTGGCCGTGCAGGTCGGGGGATGCTCGATCGCCGCCGTGACTTCGCTGGCGGTAGAGACGGCCCGCCACTTTTTCGCCGACCTCGAGTTGAACGAGCGGGAGCGCCTCATTGCCCGCCAGGTGCTGAAAGAGATTGGCGCCCGCCTCGGCTTCTTACAAGATGTCGGTCTGGGTTATCTCACCCTGGACCGGCCGGCGGGGACGCTGGCCGGCGGCGAGGCCCAGCGGATCCGCCTTGCCACCCAGATCGGTTCCAGCCTGGTGGGCGTCCTGTACATCCTGGATGAGCCGAGCGTGGGGCTGCACCAGCGGGACAACCTGCGGCTCCTGAACACGCTGCGGGCGCTGCGGGATCTCGGGAATACGGTCATCGTCGTCGAACACGATGAAGAGACGATCCGGACGGCCGACCACGTCGTCGACATCGGTCCGGGTGCCGGTGAACATGGCGGCAGGGTGGTCGCCCAGGGGAACCTCTCCGACATCCTGGCTTGTCCCGCGTCGCTCACCGGGCAGTATCTATCGGGTACCCGGCAGATACCCGTTCCGCCCTCCCGCCGCCTGCCCGGCACCAAGTCCCTGATCGTGCGCGGAGCGCGCCACCATAACCTGCAACAGCTGGACGTACGGATACCGCTGGGACTGCTGGTGGCGGTAACCGGGGTGAGCGGCAGCGGCAAGTCGACGCTGGTCAACGAGATCCTGTACCGCCGGCTCGCTCAGGTCTTGAACGGAGCCCGCGCCCGCCCCGGGGACCACGAAGCGGTGGAGGGAGTCGAGCACCTCGGCAAGGCCATCGACATCGACCAATCCCCTATCGGGCGGACCCCTCGCTCCAATCCCGCCACCTACACGGGAGTTTTCGATTACATCCGGGAAGCTTTCGCCCAGACGCCGGAGGCGCGGGCCCGCGGCTACCGGCCGGGTCGATTCTCCTTCAATGTGCGGGGCGGCCGGTGCGAGGCTTGTCGGGGGGACGGGATCATCAAGATCGAGATGCACTTCTTGCCCGATGTATATGTACCTTGTGAGATGTGCAAGGGCCGTCGCTACAACCGAGAGACCCTGGAGATACGTTATCGCGGTCGTACAACCGCCGAGGTGCTGGGGATGACGGTGGACGAGGCGCTGGAGTTCTTCCGGCCCATCCCCCGCATCCGCCGCAAGTTGCAGACCCTCCAAGATGTCGGCCTGGGCTATATCCGGCTGGGCCAACCGGCCACCACCTTGTCGGGAGGGGAAGCTCAGCGCGTCAAGCTCGCCGCCGAACTGTCGCGCCGTTCCAACGGCAAGACCTTGTACATCCTCGATGAGCCGACGACCGGGCTGCACCTGGCGGACATCGAGCGGCTGCTGGAGGTGCTGGGACGCCTGGTGGACGCCGGCGATACCGTGTTGGTCATAGAACACAATCTCGAAGTCATCGCTTGCGCCGACTGGGTGATCGATCTCGGCCCCGAGGGCGGGGATGCCGGCGGCCGCGTGATCGCCGAGGGCTCTCCCGAACAGGTGGCGGCCACCCCCGGGTCGTACACCGGGCGCTTCCTGCGGGAGCGGCTGGCCCGCCGGGAGACCAGGACGGTGAGCCCGGTTTGACGGCCGACCTGCGCGAGCAAGCCGGCTCGCTGCCCGACGGCCCGGGGGTCTACCTGTTCCGGGATGCCCAGGGACGTCCCCTTTACGTGGGCAAAGCCGCTTCGCTCCGCGATCGGGTTCGCAGTTACTTCCAGAAGGGACTGGGGCCCAGGACCGCCCTGATGATGTCGCGAGCGGTCGTCCTCGAGTTCATCACCACCGACTCCGAGGTCGAAGCGCTCATCCTCGAAAGCAACCTGGTCAAGCAGCACCGACCGGACTTCAACATCCGCCTGCGCGACGACAAACACTTCCCTTACCTGCGGGTGGCCCTGGACGAGCCATGGCCCGCGGTGGCCGTGGTCCGCGGGATGCAGCGGGACGGGGCGCGCTACTTCGGCCCCTACACCCGCGCCCAGGCCCTGACGGCGACATTGAAGGCGATTCGCCGCATCTTCCCCTTTCGTACCTGCGGCGACCACCGGTTGGCCACGGCTCGCCGCCCTTGCCTGCACCACGATCTCGGCCGGTGCCCCGCGCCCTGTGCCGGCAAGGTGGCCCGCGAGGACTATCTCGCCAATGTGCGCGAGCTATGCCTCTTCCTCGATGGCCGCGGCGACCACGTGCTGCGGCGGCTGCGGGAGCGGATGGAGCTGGCGGCTGACTCCCTCGAGTTCGAGCGCGCGGCCGAACTACGCGATCAGCTCCGAGCCCTGGAGCAGGTGGTGGAGCGGCAGAAGATGATCTTCACCACCCAGGAAGACCTCGACGCACTCGGCCTCGAGGTTGCGGGCCAGGAGGCTTGCGTTCAGGTATTCCTCGTGCGGGGAGGGAAACTGGTGGGCCGAGAGAACTTCCTGCTCACGGCGGCCGA
>DOZU01000085.1 GCA_003517845.1 Clostridiales bacterium
CTCCCGTCTGGATTCGGTGGTCGCTTTCGATTCCACTGAGTGGTCCATTTCATCGGAATACGCACCGCAAACTTCCCTGTAAGCGCAGTCCATGCACTCCTCGATGGTTGAGACATGTCTGTCCCTGAGCCGTGCAAGAACAGGTGAGTTCACAATCTCGCTCACTTCGTCAGTAAGAGCATTGCCCAGGCAAAACCCGTCTAGCCCCATGAACTCGGACTAACTTCGGCTGTCGTCAGTTCGGGCTGGCTCGACCTCGTTGGCCTGAAGCAGTGCAAGCACTTGAGGTTGCACGTCAAGGTCGCTTCAAGTGTGCACCCGATCGGCACTTCGGGCGGGATCACTTTCTTTCGCCCGCCAACTGTCCTGGGGTGTCAGCCAGAGTCCAGCACAGCCAGCCAAGAACCATGACCCCCATGGCGATGCCCCCTGCCACAACGAAAAGTACGCGTACCGGTAGATACTGCGCAAGCCAGCCCCAGACCAGCATACCTGAGACCTGAGATGACAAGATGAGCATGAGGGAGAAGGCGAAGACCCGGCCTCGCACCTGGTCAGGAACTGACTTCTGTAGTATCGATACTAGCGATATGTCTATCAAAGAGTTTCCGACACCGCCAATGACCAGAAACCCCAACACCCTGGGAAGAACAGCCCAAATGGCGACACCCCCCACTGACAGGCTCTCCAAGGTAACTCCCAGCAGAAAGGTAGTACGTAAGCGTGCTCTGTTCCCCAATGCGATGACATAGGCGGATCCGAAGAGCACACCAACCCCCCATGCGCTGACCATCTTCCCCAAGGCCAGCTCAGCGTTCCCCGGCGAGAGCTGAGTTGCGTACACAGGCTCGAGCGCATTGAGAGCAGTTGCTGCCAGGGCGACTGTGGACAAGAGGAACACCATTCGTGACAGTGACGGATTGACTCTCAGCCACTGGAGACCGTAGACCGCTTCCCGCCAGACACTGCGAGTTGCTCCATGGGACTGAGCGGAGCGGGGTATGCGCACCGTGCAGATCACAGAAGCCGACACGAAGTACGACATGGCGTTAGTCACAAAAGCGACGCGGGGTCCGTAAAGACCAACCACAATGCCGCCCAATACCGGGCCCACGATCATGGCAATACTGTCCAGCGCCTCGCTAATGGAGTTCACCCGCACCAGTCTATCCTCGGACTCAAGATTGGGGATAGAAGCCAGCGCCGCAGATGAGGAGAACTTTGACACCGCACCCACCAGCGACGCTGCCACGATCAGCACGGTTATGTTGTCGGCAGACATGGCCATGACAAGCAACAATAGTCCGCGGATCACGCCGCTCGTCACCATTATGGTCCACCGGTTGAATCGATCGACTACAACTCCCTCAATGGGAGCAAGGACCAGCGTGGGGGCTAACTTGACCAACAGGGATACGGCTGTCAACAACGGGGATCCTGTGCGTTCGTAGACGACAAGGGGGAGAGCGACGTAGGTAATCCACGTCCCCATGCCGGACACGAAGAAGGCAAGCAGCAATCTAACGGTGTTCAGCTTCACGCTCAGCGACTCCCTGCTTCACCAGCACGTACTCCTTGAGTGCCTTACGATACAGGTGATACGGCGTATCCAGTGGGAAGGTGTTACGGGCGAGCCAGCAGCCCTTGGCCATATCGGGAGTAGGCTTGAGACCAAGCTCCTTGACCGCTGCGCGCGCCAGCGTCCGGAGTTGAGATGCGGCACACCCGTACATCACTCTTCCCTCCAAAATCATATCAAGCCGAGCCGGATGTCCCACCTCGATAGTTCGCTTCAAGCTCGAAAGCGTTTCAATGTGAACGTCGATGGATCCGGCCTGCCGAGCAGCAAGCAGCACGTTCATGGTGGTATTGGGGTCCAGTTCGTCTACGACGGCGAGAAGACAATCGTAGTCGGAGGTCGGGGTGGCGGTCGTTGTGGAAGGTGTCGCCGTGGGCGATCTGGCCGTCGATGCCGGGTTGGCGGGCCTGCGCCGAAAGAAACGCCCAGCGCGCCTCGAGCGACACCCAGAAGCTGTTGTGGGCGCGGTACTCGTCGGGGTCCTCGGGGTCTGCGCCCTTCGCCTGCTCCGCAACGAGCCTGGCGTGTTGCTCCTCGAAGGCGTCGGAGATGTACTTGAGGAAGATGATCCCCGGGACGACGTGCTTATACTCGGCGGCGTCCATGCTACCGCGCAGCGCGTCGGCCATCCGCCAAAGCTGGGCTTCGTAGCCGACGATAGCACCGTCGTTCCGCGATGCGTTCGACCGGCTCCTCGCCTTGGCCATGGGTCTCCTCAGTCCTTTGGAAGATGGGAACTTGCCTTTCCCTGACGCAAGCATAGCGATATTCTGCCATTTATGTCAACCGGAACGCTGCTTATGGCATAACCCTACTTGCGATCGGGGGGACGCGTGGTACTGGTCGCCGTGGGTAACCGGAAGAGCAGGTAGTAAGTCTTGACCACCGCCAAGGCGAGGAGCAGGATGCGGGCCCAGGGCGGCTGTAGCCAGAGAGCCGCCGACAGCCCCAGGACGGTATAGGCGAGGCCGAGTGACCACAGCTTCGCCCGCATCGAGAGGCCCTCTCCCGCCAATAGCCGCTTGATGGGCGGCCCGAAGCGCCCGTGCCCCAGCAGCCAGCGGTACATGCGGTCGGAACTCCGGGCATAGCAGCCGGCGGCGATGAGGAGAAAAGGCGTGGTCGGTAGCCCGGGCAAGAAGGCCCCGGCAACGCCCATGCCCAGGGCCGCCGTACCCGACAGCAGCAGGACCAGCCGCATCGCCCGCCCCGGCTTCATCGCAGCCTCGCCTCCAGGTAATAGGGGCCGGATCCGGTGATGGGCACGGTGACGAAGCGGCCGACCAGCGCGCCGTCGGACTCGCCGCGGACCCGGACCACCCCGTCCACCTCGGGGGCGTCACGTTCGGTGCGCCCTCGCCACCCATAGCGGGTTGTCCTCTCGAGCAGCACCACTTCCGAACTCCCGACCCGGCCCGCACCCAGCCGGCGGGCGATGGCCCGCTGCTCCCCAAGCAAGACTCCCCTGCGCTCCTCGGCGATGGCGGCCGGCAGCTGGCCCGGGAGATCGGCGGCCGGCGTGCCGGGCTCTCGCGAGTAGGTGAAAACGCCGACGTGGTCGATGGCTGCCTCCCGCACGAACTCGCGGAGCAACGCGAAGTCTTCATCGGTCTCCCCGGGAAACCCGGTGATGAAGGTGGTGCGGAGGGTGAGGCCGGGCACGGCGCGGCGCCAGCCCGCCAGACGGGTCAGGAAGTCGTGGGGGTCACCCCGCCGGCCCATCCTCCGGAGCACGGAAGGGGAAACGTGTTGGAATGGCACATCAAGGTACCGGCAGAGGGGAGGACCACCGGCCAGGACCGCGAGCAGCGCCTCGGTGATCCCGTCCGGGTGTCCATATAGCGCTCGAATCCAGCCGTCCGGATTGACGTCGCCGAGTTCCTCCAGCAACTCCGCCAGACTTGCGGCCGGCTGAAGATCGGCCCCATAGGCGGTCGTCTCCTGGCCCACGAGCACCAGTTCCCTCACTCCCAGCTCTACCAGCGTCCGCGCCTCGGCCACCACCGCCTCCGGCCGCCGGCTGCGCATGGGCCCGCGCAATCGGGGAATGGCACAGAAAGTACACCCTCGGGAACAGCCTTCCGCCAGTTTCACGTAGGCGGCTACCCCGGTGGTAACTAACCGGGGCGGCGCTGCTTGAAACAGGTAACCCGGCGGTCCGGGAAGGCTCGGCGCCGCACCTTCGAGAGCTGCCCGGATGGTCTCCACCACTTGCCCATACTGACCCGTGCCCAGCAGGCCGTCGAGCCCGGGGAACTGCCGGGTCAGGCCGGCACCCTCTCGTTGGGGCAGGCAGCCGGCGGCGAGCAGGACCCGGCACCGCCCCTCTTCCTTCCACCGCACGTGTTCCTCAATGGTCTCGGCCGATTCGGCGCGGGCCGGGCCGATGAAAGCGCACGTATTCACTATGATGACCTCGGCTTCCCCGGGGAAGGCCGTGAACTCGAAGCCCGCCTGCCCGAGCAATCCCAGCATGACCTCGCTATCCACCCGATTCCGCGCACACCCCAGCGAGACCAGGCACACTTTCAGTCGGTCCGTGACTCCATCACCTGCCGGTAATAGGCTTCGTAAAGGGGCACGATCTTGTCGGTAGGGAACCGGCTCACGGCGACCCGGCGCGCTGCCGCCGCCATGCGCTCGTGGGTCGCCGGCTCGACCAGCACCGCTATCGCCGCGTCCACCATCGCGGCAAGATCCTGGGGGTCAAGCAAGTAGCCGGTCTCCCCGTCGGCGACGACTTCCGGCAGGCCGCCCGTCCGCGAGGCCACCACCGGCACGCCGCATGCCATCGCCTCCAAGGCGGCCAAGCCGAAGCTCTCGCGCTCGGACGGCAACAGGAACAGGTCGGCCTGGGAGAGGAGTTCCACCACCTGCTCCTGCCGGCCCAGGAAGTGCACGCGGTCATCGACTCCGAGTTCCTGCGTGACCTCGCGCGCCATGCCCACATCGGGGCCATCGCCCACCATCAGCAGCCGGCTGGGCAGCCGGCGGTTGACCCCGGCCAGGATGCGGACGACCATCGCCACGCGTTTGACCGGCCGAAAGTTAGACACATGAATCAAGATCTTCTCGTCTTCGGTGGCGAAACGGCCCCGCAAGCACGGGTCGGGGCGGCGGACGTAGACCGCGGGGTCAACGAAGTTGGGGATGGTCACCAGGTCGGTGCACACCGGAAAACTCCGCAGGGTCTCCTGGCGCAGGTCTTCCGACACTGCGGTGACCCCGTCGCTCTCGTTGATGGCGTGCGCCACAACGTCGCGGAACGAGGGGTCGGAGGCGACCAGGGTGATGTCGGTGCCGTGCAGCGTGGTGACCACCTTGAGCCGGCCGCCGATGATGTCCCGGGCCAGGCAGGCGGAGGTGGCGTGGGGTATGGCGTAGTGCACGTGGAGGAGGTCGAGGGATTGATACCGGGCCGTCTCCAGCATCTTGGCGGTGAGCGCCAGGAGATAGGGAGGGTGCTTGAACAACGGGTAGCTCGGGATATTCACTTCGTGATAGTAGACGTTCGGCTGGGCGCGATCCAGCCGGAAGGGCGCATCGTAGCAGATGAAGTGGACGGAATGGCCCCGGCGGGCCAGTTCCATGCCCAGTTCCGTGCCCACCACCCCGCTGCCGCCGTATGATGGGTAACAGGTGATTCCGATCTTCAAGCGCCGTCACCTCCTCGTTCCGCGAGCAAACTGCCGTCGGTCACGGCAATCGGCTCGGGCGACCACAGTCCCTCGCCGAACTCGACCCCGATCATGGCGCCGAAATGCCGGTCCCGGCTCTCTATCAGCCGCAGGAGGTCGCCGGAATTCAGCCGGGTGGGGACCGACCCGGGCGTCGCCTGGAACTGGCTTACGTGAGCCGCGAGGGCAGCCCGCTTCCGGGGGTACTCTCGACTCGCATCGACGATGAGGGAAGGCACGGTTTCCCCATTCACGAAGTAGTGGAGCAGGCGGCGGGGACGATGGGGATGGCCCAGGTCATCTCGCCACCGGCGCATGCCCGCGAGCTGCCTGGCCTCGGCGGCCAGCCGCCCTGCCCAGACGTGCCCGGGATGCGGATCGCCCGGGTAGGGGGCGAGCACCACGTCCGGCCTGCAGGCTCGCAAGACCTTGACCAGGGCCTCGACTCCGGACCCCTCCGTCCAGGGCCACTCCGGCAGACCGGCGTTCCCTCGCCAGGTCAGTCCCAGTTCCCCGGCCGCCCGGGCCGCTTCCTCGGCGCGCATCTCGGGAGTCCCATTCGAGGCGAGTTCGCCCCGGGTGAGGTCGAGCACGCCCACCGGCATGCCCCGGGCCGCCAGGCCGGCGAGGATCGCCCCGGCGCCGATTTCGGCATCATCGGGGTGAGCGGCGACGGCCAGCACCTTCAGGGACTGGCCCGGATTGGCGGTCATCGGCAGCACCGTCCCTCTCGACTCATGGCGCTGCCTGATCGTTCCCTCAAGTCGCCGGAAACTCCTTGTCGCCAGGAGGGGACCGGCGCGGCGATCGCGAGCGCGGTGACCCGCTTGACCTGAACAGGTGTTCGTGCTAGAGTTGGGGCGAGGTGGCGCCCGTTGCCTCTGCAGGAAGTGCTCGATGAGCTTGCCAGGGGCAAGTCGGCCCGTAACGTCACCTGCTGGCGGACCCTTGCCGGCCGGCCCGCACGCCTCGCGCCGTTCCCCTCTTGGCTGCATCCTTCCTTGAACGCCGCCATGGAGCGACGCGGCATCACCAGCCTCTACTCCCATCAAGCGCAAGCTCTGGAGGCAATCGCCCGGGGCGAGAACGCGGTCGTGGTCACCCCGACCGCCTCCGGCAAGACCCTCTGCTACAACCTTCCCATCGTCGACCACGTGTTGCGGGACGGCTCCGATCGCGCCCTCTACCTCTTCCCCACCAAGGCCTTGTCTCAAGACCAGTTGGCCGAACTCAAGGATCTGTGCGGCTCGGAGCTGAACCTGAAGACCTACACCTATGATGGCGATACCCCGCGCTCCGCCCGGACGGCGATCCGCTCGGCCGGCCACATCATCGTCACCAATCCCGACATGCTGCACACCGGCATCCTCCCCCATCACACCAAGTGGCTGCGGCTGTTCCAGCGGTTGCGCTATGTCGTGATCGACGAGATCCACCAGTACCGGGGCGTGTTCGGCAGTCATCTGGCCAACCTGGTGCGCCGGCTCAAGCGGGTGGCCGCTTTCTATGGCGCCCGCCCCCAGTTCATCCTGTGTTCGGCCACGATCGCCAATCCTGCCGAGTTGGCTTCCCGGCTGATCGAAGAGCCGGTCACGCTGATCGATGAGAGCGGCGCCCCGACCGGCGAGAAGTACTTCATCCTTTACAACCCACCGGTCGTCGACCGGGAACTCGGCATCCGCCGCAGTTCCCTCCTGGAGGCGGCGGACCTGGCGACCCGCTTCTTGCGCGCCGGCGTGCCGATGCTGGTCTTCGCCCGCAGCCGCCTCGCAACCGAGGTGCTGGTAACCTACCTGAAGCGGGCGGCGGCGGGCATCCTGCCCGGCGTGGGGGAAGCGGCGGTCCGCGGATACCGCGGCGGCTATCTACCCCACGAACGGCGGGAGATCGAACGCGGCCTTCGGGAAGGCAAAATACAGGCGGCCGTCAGCACCAGCGCCCTGGAACTGGGTGTAGATATCGGGCAGTTGGACGCGGTGGTCATGGCCGGCTATCCCGGCAGCATAGCCAGCGCGTGGCAACAGGCGGGGAGGGCGGGGCGGCGCACCGGCTCCTCCGTGGCGGTGCTGATCGCCGACTCCAGCCCGCTGAATCAGTACCTGGTGAACCACCCCGACTATTTCTTCGGCCGGTCTCCGGAACACGGACTGATCAACCCGGATAACCCCCAGATCCTGGCCGGCCACGTCAAGTGCGCCGCCTTCGAGTTGCCTTTCCAGCGGGGTGAGAGCCTGGGCGCCGCGCCCGTCGACCCCATCCTCGAGCAACTGGCGGCCGCCGCCCTCGTCCACCGCGGTCCGGAGCGATGGCACTGGATGGCCGAGACCTATCCGGCGGAAGAGATCAGCCTCCGATCGGCTTCGGCCGAGAACTTCGTCATCATCGACGTAACTCAGCCCACGGCCCGAGCGATCGGCGAGGTCGACCGCTTCAGCGCCCCCTTGCTCTTGCACGAAGAGGCCATCTACCTCCATGAGTCTGACCAGTACCAGGTCGAGAAACTCGACTACCCCGAAAAGAAGGCCTATGTGCGGGCGGTCAGCGTCGATTACTACACCGACGCCAGTTCGGCCGTGAGCATCAAGGTTCTGGCCCGCTTCCAGGACGACCCCTCCCGGCGGCCGGGGCGCAGTTCCGGCGAGGTACTGGTCACCTCCTTGCCCACCATGTTCAAGAAGATCCGCTTTGGGACCCATGAGAACCTGGGATCGGGACCCATACGCTTGCCCGAGGAGCAGATGCACACCACGGCCTACTGGCTGTACCTGTCGGAGGAAGCATACTCCGGCCTGCGGCCCGAGGAACTCGAGGCGGGGTTGCTGGGAGTGGCGAACCTCCTCGTGCACATCGCTCCCCTTTATCTGCTGTGTGACGTCCGCGATATCCGGTCGGTGGTGGAGGTGCGATCGCCTTTCACCCGGCTCCCCACGGTGTACGTCTATGAACGCTATCCGGGAGGAGTGGGGTTCGCCGACAAGCTATATGAGCTTCATGATGAGTTGCTGGCGGGCTGCCGCGAGCTGTCGGCCGCGTGTCCCTGCGCCGACGGATGTCCTTCCTGTGTGGGCCCGGCCTCCGAGGTAGGACCGGGCGCAAAACGCGCGACCCTGAGCATCTTGCGAGCGGGCAGCAAGGACCGGCTGCGGCAGCTTACCGGTGAGCCCCGGTCATGACCATCGCGTCGCGGCCTGCGGCCGGCGTGCTCGAGGAGGTCCGCCTGTCAATCCACCATCGCCACGGCAGCCGCCACCTGTCCGACGCGCTGGGCAGCCCGGCCGGACCGCTGGGCGCGCTCGCCGGTTTGCCCGATCTCGGCGGCCGCCACCTTTCCGATCTGCTGTTCCTGGATACCGAGACCACCGGGTTGGGAATGGGGGCGGGCACGCTCGTATTCCTGGTAGGTGTCGGTCGGTTCGAGGCGGGGAGCTTCGTCGTCCGGCACTTCTTCCTCGAGGAACCCGACAGGGAAGGGGACTTCCTCGATGCCGTGCTCGACCATATCGGGAGGGCCCCCGGGCTGGTCACATTCAACGGACGCCGATTCGATCTGCCCCAGCTTGAGACCCGGCTCATCCTGAACCGTCGCGGCCCCTGCTTGCCGGGAATCTCTAACCTCGATCTACTGCCGGTGGCGCGGCGGGTCTGGAAGCTCCGGCTGGAGAGCCGCAGCCTATCATCACTGGAAGGTCATGTCCTCGGTTTCGTCCGGGAGGACGACGTTCCCGGCTGGCTCGTCCCCTCGTTCTACCGGGAGTACTTGCTGACCGGGAACCGCGGCCGCCTGAAGCCGGTTTTCCATCATAACTTACGGGACATCCTCTCCCTGGTCACGCTGGCCTGCCACCTGGGAGCATGGGCGGATGAGGCTGCTGCCGGACGACCCCCCGCCGGCGCGCATCCCCTGGAGATGGTCGGCCTGGCCCACGCATGCGAGGCGGCGGGATGGGGACCGCAGAGCACGGCGTGCTATGGGGAGGCAATCGCCCGTGGTCTGGACGCCCCCCATCAGCACCGCACCCGAGAACGGCTGGGGAGGGTGTACCGCCGGCTGGGCCAGCATGACGCGGCGGCAACCGTATGGCAGCAAGCCATAGCTGCGGGCTCGCCATCACCCGTCCCTTACGTGGAACTGGCCAGACACTACGAGCGCGTCCGGGGTGATTTGACCCAGGCGCTGGCCGTGGTGAACGCGGCGATCGATCGATTGGACCTGTCCTCTCTCCAGCGGTCGGCACTGTCGCGGCGGGCGGCGCGCCTTTGCCGCCGAATGGGCATGTCCGGCCGCCAACCCGCATACTAGGATAGCGCGGTGCCCGGCCGGCGGCGGCCGGATCCCGCGGGAGTTGGATCCCACCCATGCGGTTCACCGTCCTGGATCTGCGGTCGCGATGGCTGTCGCTCCTTGGCTGGGCGTTGGCGCTGCTCGCACTGGTCGGGATGGCGCTGGCCCCCCCGGTGATCGCGCCCGCCGCCGCCCCCCTGCGACCGGTACGCCGGTACGCCACTTCCGACCGGGTGGTCGCCTTGACCTTCAACGTGAGCTGGGGGCACGAGATGCCGCGGCGGGTGTTGGCCGCGCTGGCGGATTCCGGCGCGACCGCCACTCTCTTCGTGTCGGGACTCTGGGCGGCCCGCAACCCCGAACTGGTCCGAGAGATGCTCGAGCGAGGACACCAGGTGGCCAGTCTCGGATACCGTCACGTGGACCTGACCACCCTGTCCGCCGCGGACCTCGAGGCTGAACTGCTCGAAGCCGGGCGATTGCTGGCCGCCATCACCGGACAAGACCAGGTCTTCCTGCGGCCACCGGACGGTCGCTACAGCGATCTGGTGCTGGAAACTGCGTTACGGCTCAGCTATACTGTCGTCACCTGGCACATCGACGCCCGGGACGGGAAGGAGGGCGCGCCGGAGCCAATCGCCCGTCACGTGCTCGGCCGAGTGGTCCCCGGAGCGATAATCGTCTTTCAGGCCTCGAACTCCGCCCTGCTGACCGACCGCGCTCTGCCCGCGATCGTGGCCGGCCTGCACCAGCGCGGCTATCGAACCGTCACCCTATCCGAGTTATTGGCGGAGACGGACTGAAGCAGCCCTCCCGTCATATCCCGGCGAGTATCCTGACTGCCCGCCGGCGAATAGCCTGCAAGACGGTCGGGGGTGCTGGCCATGCCGGTCCGGCGTCTTTACTTCGCTTACGGCACCAACCTGTCGGTGGACGCCATGCGCGAGCGCTGTCCTCCCGGATCGGCGCGCAAATTGGGGGCCGCGGTCTTGCTCGACCACCGGCTCGAGTTCCGGGCCGATCCCCACGGCTTCGGGCTGGCCACGGTCCTCCCCGCGCGGGGCAGCCGGGTATGGGGCGGCCTGTGGCAGATCGACCGTAGCTGCCGCGCCCGTCTCGATCGCTATGAGGCATGGCCGAGGGTGTACCGCCGGGAGGACGTTCCGGTCCTGTTCCAAGGCAGGCTGGTACGGGCGCTGACCTACATCCTGCAGCGCGCCGGCCCTCCCGTCAGGCCCGAACGTGACTACCTCGAGACGATCCTGGCGGGATATCGTGACTTCAACTTGCCCTTCGCCGCCCTGATGCAGGCGACGTCCCCCTCCCCCCGCCTCGCCCAGTCCCCGGAGTACGAGCCCCCGTAACAGGAGGAGCAGCCAGTTCAACAGCCAACGGACCGGCGACCGGCAGCGAACGCCGGCCGAAGCAACCAGCAGCGCCTCGCCGAGCACCTCCCCTTCAAGTACGGCCTCGACTCGACCCACCACTTCTCCGGGACGTACGGGAGCTTGGAGGCGGTCGGGCGACCACACGACCAGGTCCACCGCCCCCTCCCTGCCCCGGGGCACCACCACCCGCAGGTCGCGGTCGGCCATCAGATTCAGTCGGCCAACCTCTCCCCGGTCCACGGTCACCGTGGCGACCAACGCGTCCCTCGGGACGATCAGGACCCGGGCGAAGTTGGCGAAGCCCCAGTCAAGTATGGCGGCCGCGTCGCGATAACGGTCGCCCGCATTCAGTAACACGGCCAGCAGGCGGTGGCCGTCGCGGGTCGCCGAGGCGATCAGGCAGCGGCCCGCCGCCGCCGTGGTCCCCGTCTTCACCCCGTCCGCGCCCGGGTAACTCCCCAGGAAGCGGTTGGTGTTGCGGAGGCGGCGCGCCCACCGGCCGTGCAGCTCCCGGGCATGTCCCTCTCGCGCGGCCACCAGTCTTGATAGCAGGGGGTCACGGAGCGCATGCCGGGCCAGGATGGCCAGATCGAAGGCGGTCGCATAGTGATCGGCTTGCGTCAGGCCGTGGGGGTTCTGGAAGCGGGAACTCGTCGCGCCCAGTTCACGGGCGCGTTCGTTCATCAGGTCGGCGAAGTCCTCGACGGAGCCGGCCAAGTGCTCAGCCAGGGCGATGCTGGCATCGTTGGCCGACAAGAGGAGCATCGATTCGAGCAAGGTCGCGAATGCGACTTGATCGCCCGCGCGCAATGAGAGCTGGGCGCCGGGAACGAGAGCGGCCCGCCGGCTGATGGTTACCGCCTCGTCGAGCCGCTCGTGTTCCGCAGCCAGGAAGGCGGTGAGGATCTTGGTGAGGCTGGCCGGCGGTCGGGGGCGGTGCGCATCTTTCTGGTAGAGCACTTGGCCGCTATGCCCGTCCACCAGTATCGCCGACCGGGCAGTCACCCAGGGCGGCGCCGCGAGAGTCACCAGCGCCAGGACGGTGGAGCACCAGCGCATACAACGGCCCATCGGCCAAGTCTACTGGTTGGCGGATCAGGTCATGCCCGTCGGCGCCAATCCGCCGCCATCCGGGGGACCGGCACCATCCGGGTAGGGGCGGGTTCCGAACCCGCCCCTACTCCACGTGCAGGCCATGCTGGCGGGCGCCACGTGGCAGATCAGGGCGCCTCCAGCTCGAAGATGACCGTCCGCGGATCGGTGGCCGGATCCTGGAATAAGGGGCCCAACTCCCGCTCCCCCACCTTCACCAGGACCATGGCCGGACGGCCGGCCCGAATGCTGAGCGTCCGAGTCGCCGTGAACACCTGGACCGTGCCGGGAGGCAGGGTGCCCTCCTGAACCCGGCGGTCATCGGCATACACCTGCAGCCAGCAGTAGTCGGCAAGCTCGATCGTCACCTGCAGGGAAGCGGCCGCCACCCGGAAACGCACCTCATCGCCGATATCCTCGCGGAGGATACGGATTTCCGGTCGCGGCGGCACGGGGTCAGCGACGGGCGGCGGCTCGACCGGAGCCGGAGGCGTGACCGGTTCCTGGACCTGGGGGGGAGGCGGGGGGGGCGGCTCCTCCGGCCTGCGCGGCAACACTCCCCAGTAGTAGATCGCTCCCGCCATCACTACCAGGCCCCCTACGAGGAGGGCCGCCGGCAAGGGCGAGAGCTTCCACGCCGAACGGCGCCGGGGCCCCGGGTCCTCGTCCCGAGGTGTGTCGTCCTCGCTCAGTTGCTCGACCAGTTCCCGCGGGTCGAGCCCCAGGTACTTTCCGTAGGTGCGAACAAAGCCTCGGGCGTATACGGAGCCGGGAATCAACCGGTGGTCTCCTGCTTCCAGCGCCATCAGGTACCTGAGGCGAATCTTGGTGTCCGCCTGCGCCTGCTCGAGCGATATCCCCCGTCCTTCCCGCTCCTTGCGCAACCGGACGCCCAACTCCTCGGTGCTCATGCCCAGCTTCCCCCAATGCCCTGCTAAGGATAGATCCGGTTGAGGAGGCGCGGAAAAGGTATGGCCTCGCGTATGTGCTCAAGTCCGCAAAGCCAGGCCACGACGCGCTCGATCCCCATGCCGAAACCGGAATGGGGAACGCTCCCATAGCGGCGCAAGTCCAGGTACCACTGGAAAGCGCCCTCGGCCAGTCCGTGCTGCGCCAGCCGCTCGCGCAGGAGAG
>DOZU01000211.1 GCA_003517845.1 Clostridiales bacterium
CACCCCTACCTGCCGCGCCAACAAAATGTGCTCCCGAGTCTGCGGCATCGGCCCGTCCGCCGCCGAAACTACCAGGATCGCCCCGTCCATCTGCGCCGCACCGGTGATCATGTTCTTTACATAGTCGGCATGACCGGGACAGTCTACATGCGCGTAATGCCGCTTCGCGGTCTGGTACTCCACGTGCGCCGTCGCAATGGTGATGCCCCGCTCCCGCTCCTCGGGCGCCTTGTCAATCTTGTCGAACGGAACGTATTCCGCCAACCCTTGCTTGGACAAAAGCAGCGTCAACGCCGCCGTCAATGTCGTCTTGCCATGATCTACATGCCCGATCGTACCTACGTTTACGTGCGGCTTCGTCCGCTCGAATTTCTTCTTGCCCATGCCCTGCTGCGGCCTCCCTGGATACGGTTTCGAGCGCTGCTATCCTGGCGTCAAGCCCCGCGGGGTCTGGCCAGTTGCCCGGCGCGCTCGACCGGAACTTCCGCGTAGGTGGCGAACTGCATCGTGTACGTGCCGCGTCCCTGGGTCTTCGACCTGAGGTCGGTTGCGTAACCGAACATGGAAGACAGCGGGACGGTGGCGCTGAGTACCTGCAACTCGCCGCGGCTCTCCATGCCCTCGATGTGACCCCGCCGACTGGCGATGTCCCCAATGACATCTCCCAGGCAGGCTTCGGGCATCACGACTTCCAGGCGCATCACCGGCTCCAGTAGGATCGGCGCCGCCCGGGTGACCGCCTGGCGGAACGCCATGGATCCGGCGATCTTGAATGCCAGCTCGGATGAGTCAACTTCATGGTGGGACCCGTCCAGCAGGGTGACCCGGACGTCGACCACCGGGTATCCAGCCAAGACGCCGGCTTCAAGGGCCCCCCGGACACCTTCCTGGACGGCAGCTATGAACTCCCGCGGGATGGCCCCGCCGGTTATCGCGCTCCGAAACTCCCAGCCGGTGGCGCGCAGCATCGGTTCCACCTCGAGCACGACGTGCCCGTATTGGCCCCTTCCACCGGTCTGCCGCACATATCGACCCTCCGCCCGGGCGCGGCGGGTGATGGTCTCCCGGTACGCCACCTGTGGCTTGCCGACGTCGGCTTCTACGCGGAACTCGCGGAGGAGTCGGTCAACAATGATCGACAAGTGCAACTCGCCCATGCCCGATATGATAGTCTGTCCCGTCTCGGGGTCGGTGTGGGTTCGGAAAGTCGGATCTTCCTCAGACAGGCGGTCCAGCGAAGTAGCCATGCGATCTTGGTCTGCCCGCGTGCGGGGCTCAATCGCCACGGATATGACCGGCGCCGGCACCACCATGGACTCGAGGACGATGGGATGGTTTTCGGCACAGAGCGTATCACCGGTGGTACTCTGGCGAAGTCCAACCACCGCAATGATGTCACCGGTACACGCCCGAGCGACATCCTCGCGATGGTTGGCATGCATGCGAAGGATCCTGCCGACCCGCTCTCGCCGCCGCCTGACCGGGTTGTATATCATATCCCCGGTGCTGACGACTCCGGAATAGATCCGCAGATAGGTAAGGCGGCCCACATACGGATCGGTCATTATCTTGAACACCAGCGCGGATACCGGAGCATCGTTGGCGGCCGGCCGGACTTCGACCTCCCCCGTGTCGGGGTGGATTCCCTTCACCGGCGGCAGATCGCTCGGGGACGGCAGGTAGTCGACCACGGCATCGAGGAGGAGTTGTACTCCTCGGTTCCGATAGGAGGAGCCGCATAATACGGGGACGATCTTGGCCTGCAATGTGGCCGCCCGGATGGCCCGGCGCAAGGTTGCTTCGAGAATCGGTTCGCCCTCCAAATATCGGGTCATGACGCCATCGTCGAACTCGGCGGCGGTCTCCACCAGGACCTCTCGGTACTGGGCCGCCAGCTCGGCGCATTCCACGGGAATGTCGGTCTCCTCGTAAAGTGTCCCTTTGGGGTCCCGGTAGACAACCGCCCGCATCTTGACCAGATCAACTACTCCCGAAAACTGATCCTCCGCCCCGAGGGGTAGGTGGACGGCCAATGGCCTGGCTCCCAAGCGCTCTCGCATCATCCTGAGCACGCGGGGGAAGTCGGCACCGAGCGCGTCCATCTTGTTGACGTAGGCGATGCGCGGCACCCCATAGCGTTCCGCCTGGCGCCATACCGTCTCGGACTGGGGCTCAACCCCACCCTTGGCGCAGAAAAGGGCCACGGCCCCATCGAGCACCCGGAGCGACCTTTCCACCTCCATGGTGAAGTCGACGTGACCCGGAGTGTCGATGATATTGATCCGATACCCTCTCCAGGGGCAGGAAGTGGCTGCGGAGGTGATGGTTATGCCTCGCTCCTGCTCCTGCACCATCCAATCCATCACCGCGGTCCCCTCATCGACTTCTCCCATGCGGTGCACCCGGCCGGTGTAAAACAGGATTCGTTCAGTAGTTGTGGTCTTGCCGGCATCTATGTGCGCCATGATGCCAATGTTGCGCGTATGAGCCAGTCGATCTTCCTCAGGCACTTCTCTCCCCCCTCTCTAACGGCGGTCAGGGCTTGCAACCTGCTCACCAGCGATAATGGGAAAAAGCCTTGTTAGCTTCAGCCATCCGGTGGGTCTCCTCGCGCCGCTTGACTGCTCCCCCGGTGCCGTTGGCCGCATCCAAAATCTCCGCAGCGAGTTTCTGCACCAGCGTTCGTTCGGGACGCTGCCGGGCATACTGCAGGATCCACCGCATGGCGAGTGACGTTCGCCTTTCGGGACGCACCTCGACCGGCACCTGGTAAGTCGAACCTCCAACGCGCCGGGCCTTTACCTCCAGAAAGGGCGTGGCGTTCTTCAGAGCCGTTTCAAATACGCCGAGCGGCTCTTTGCCCGACTTCTGCCCGACCGCATCCATGGCCTGGTAGAAAGCCCGCTCTGCCAGCCCTTTCTCGCCCTTGAGCATCAGCTTGTTGATCAGCCGGGCCACGGTGACACTGGCATATACCGTGTCCGGCTGGACATCGCGCTTCGGAACATGCCCCCGTCTAGGCACCTGGTGCACCTCCCGGATCCTCTGACACGCCCGGGGGGCCTCATCCGCCCAGACCCCCCGGCGAGCCTAAGGCGACCGTCACTGCGGCCGCCAGTATTCGCTTAGCGCTTCGGCCGCTTTGCGCCGTACTTGGACCGACCGCGTTGGCGGTTGGCCACCCCTGCGGAATCCAAGGTGCCACGAACGATATGGTAGCGTACTCCGGGGAGATCTTTCACGCGGCCGCCCCGCACGAGGACTACCGAATGTTCCTGGAGGTTGTGGCCGATGCCGGGAATGTAAGCCGTAACCTCAATCTGATTGGTGAGCCGCACCCGGGCTACTTTGCGCAGGGCCGAGTTGGGCTTCTTGGGAGTCACCGTCTTGACCACGGTGCAAACCCCGCGGCGGAAGGGGTTGGCCTGCAAAGCAGGAGCTTTGCATCGCGCCCGTCCGGCCTTCCGGCCCTTTCTAACCAGTTGGTTCATGGTA
Source organism: Clostridiales bacterium (assembly GCA_003517845.1). Lineage (GTDB taxonomy): Bacteria > Bacillota > Sulfobacillia > UBA995 > UBA995 > UBA995. Next base: position 3,496 of record DOZU01000211.1, read on the forward strand.
GGCATATCGTTCGCTCCCCGCTCACTTACTCCTCAAGCACGGCGGCTGCCGCCGCCCCAACCTTGATACCCGAAGCCTCGCCCAATAGCTTCATCGATTCGGCATAGGTCACGGTCACACCCTGTCGCTGGCAGGAGGCCAAGAGATCGCCCAACAGGCGTACATCGGCGTCCTTGGCAACCACCACAACGCGGACCAGTCCCTGTTCTACCGCCTTGAGGGTTTGCCTGATCCCGACCGTCCTCTTCCTCGCTCGGCTGATCGCTTCCGCGGACGCCACGAGGCACTTCCTTCCCGTTCCCGACCTAGGCCGGCCGCGGACACTTCTCTATTTTAGCTGACGGGAACTGGGCTGTCAACGATTACCCTGACACGAGGCGTCCCCCGCCCAGACCTCCGGCTCCCCGTCGCCCGCGGGGTCTGGGGCCTTGAGCCTTGCCAGTAGCGAATCCTCCGGTTCGTCGGCCAACTCGTCATAACCCGGACCGAGTGCGCGGTACCTGTCCATGCCGGTTCCTGCCGGTATCAACTTGCCGATGATGACGTTCTCCTTGAGACCGAGGAGCGGGTCCCGCCTACCTTTGAGGGCCGCCTCGGTGAGGACGCGGGTCGTCTCCTGGAAAGATGCCGCCGACAGGAAGGAATCCGTCGCCAGGGATGCCTTGGTGATCCCAAGGAGTTGCGGTCGCGCCACCGCCGGCTGGCCGCCGGCTACCAGTACGCGCTCGTTCTCGTTCTCGAAGTCGAACAGGTCGATCAGACTCCCGGGAAGCAGGTCGGCATCACCCGGATCGTCGACCTTGACCTTTCGCAACATCTGGCGAACAATTACCTCGATGTGTTTGTCGTTTATGTCGACGCCCTGCAGCCGATAGACTCTCTGCACTTCCTGCAGCAGGTACACCTGGACGGCGCGCAGTCCCTTGATCTTGAGCAAGTCATGGGGATTGACCGGGCCTTCCGTCAATTCCTGGCCCGCGCTCACGGCGTCCCCTTCCCTGACTTTCATGCGGGCCGTGAAGGGCAGCGGGTGGGCCGACACGTCACCGTATGAAGAGCGGATTTCGAGTTCCTTCCGCCCCCGCGTGTCGACGAAGTGCACCGTGCCGTCGAGGTCGGCGATCAGCGCTTGGCCCTTGGGCTTTCGTGCCTCGAATAGCTCCTCTACGCGCGGCAGGCCGTGGGTAATGTCCTCGCCGGCGACGCCGCCGGTGTGGAACGTCCGCATGGTCAACTGGGTTCCGGGCTCGCCTATGGACTGCGCGGCAACAATCCCTACCGCCTCGCCGACCTCAACCTGTTTGCCAGTAGCGAGGTTGCGGCCGTAGCAGCGAATGCACAGCCCGTGACGGGACTTGCAGGTGAAGACGGATCGAATCTCCACTTCCCGCACTCCTGCTGCTTCCAGGAGGACGCCGGCGGCTTCGTCTATCTCCTGGTTGGCCGCCACGAGAGTCTCTGCCGTGTCCGGATGCAGGATGTCGGTGAGCGCCGTGCGTCCGATTACCCGATCGACGAGTGACTCGATCAGTTCGCTGCCATCGCGGACTTCAGCCACGCGTATTCCGGAGGTAGTACCGCACTCCTCCTCGCGGATGATGACATCTTGGGAAACATCCACCAACCTCCGAGTCAGGTAGCCGGAGTCGGCGGTTCGTAGCGCCGTGTCGGCCAGTCCCTTTCGCGTACCGTGAGTTGATGTGAAGTACTCGAGGACGTTCAGCCCTTCCCGAAAGTTGGCGCGTATGGGTAGCTCAATGATGCGACCTGAAGGATCGGCCATCAGACCTCGCATCCCGGCGAGCTGGGATATCTGCTGGACGTTACCCCGGGCTCCCGAAGCAGCCATCATGTACACCGGATTGAAAGGACCCAAGCGACTCATGAGGCGCTCGGTCACAAGGTCCTTCGCCCCATTCCATACCTCGATGATCTTGAGGTACCGTTCTTCCTCGGTGATCAAGCCCCGCCGATACTGCAGTTCAAACTCCTCGACCTGACGGTCGGCTTCCTCGAGAACCTTTCCTTTCTCGGGCGGGATGTCAATGTCGGTCACGCTGATGGTGGCACCGGCCTGGGTGGCGAAACGAAAGCCGACCTGCTTCAAGCTATCGAGGACGGGAGCAGTGCCGGCGCTCCCATACATCCGATAGCAGCGGGCGACGATTTGGCCCAGTATCTTGCGGTCCACCACCTCATTGACAAACCGCATGCCCTCGGGAAGCGCCTCGTTCAGGATCACCCTTCCAGCTGTGGTCCGCTTCCTGCCCTGCGCCGTCCCCACTTCAATCCAGCTGTGAAGGTCCAGAGCCCCTGCCTCGTAGGCCAGTTCCACTTCCTCGACTCCGGACAAGACGGCGCCCTCTCCCCGGCCGCCCTCCTTCGTCACCGTGAGGTAGTAGCATCCGAGCACCATGTCCTGCGTGGGCGTTACTACCGGCATGCCATCCTTGGGGTTCAGTATATTGTGCGCTGACAGCATCAAGATCCTGGCTTCCGCCTGGGCTTCCGCCGATAGCGGGACATGTACCGCCATCTGATCGCCATCGAAGTCGGCATTGTAGGCGGTGCAAACCAGCGGGTGAATCTGGATGGCTCGACCTTCAACTAGGACCGGTTCGAAAGCCTGGATGCCCAGGCGGTGAAGAGTGGGAGCCCGGTTTAACAGGACCGGGTGATCGCGAATGACTTCTTCCACAACCCCCCACACTTCCGGCCTTACCCGTTCGACCATGCGTTTCGCGCTCTTCACGTTGTGCGCATGGCCCAGTTGCACCAGCCGCTTCATGACAAAAGGCTTGAACAACTCCAGCGCCATTTCCTTCGGCAGCCCGCACTGATGGAGCTTGAGGTTGGGCCCT
>DOZU01000209.1 GCA_003517845.1 Clostridiales bacterium
TTCACCGCCTCTTTCGGCCGTATGGAACGGCTGACTTTCGATGGGCGGCAGCTCCTGCTGGTGCTGGTGAAGAATCCGGCCGGGTTCAACGAGGTCATCCGCACGCTGCTGGCCCAGGGGGACGCCCGCGACTTGCTGATCGCCGTGAACAACCGTTATGCCGACGGCACCGACGTGTCCTGGATTTGGGACGTGGACTTCGAGCGCCTGGTAGCGGCGGATCGGTTGCTCCGGGTGACGGTGACCGGCATGCGCGCCGACGCCATGGCGGTGCGGCTGAAATACGCCGGGCTGGACGAAGCCGGGCTCATCGTCCATCCCGAACTCGGCGAGGCGCTCAAGGGGGCGCTCGTCCGAACGCCGCCGGGGGGCCGGCTGTATATCCTGCCGACGTACACGGCCATGCTGGGGATCAGGGAAACCCTGCGCCGCCAGGGCCGGGTGGGCCATTACTGGGAGGGGTGAGATGAGCGTTCAGGAGTTGCGCATCCTCCACCTGTATCCCGAACTGATGAACCTCTATGGCGATCGGGGCAACCTGCTCGCCCTGCGGGCGCGATGCCTCTGGCACGAGGTCAAGCCCATCATCACCGAGGCCGGCCCGGGTGACCCGGTGGATTTCGCCGACCGCGACCTCGTCGTCATGGGCGGCGGGCAAGATCGGGAACAGCGGATGGTGGCCCGGGATCTTGCCGGACCGCTCGGGCACAGGCTGCGGGCCGCGGTGGAAGAAGGGCTGTGCGTGCTCGCCATATGCGGCTCGTACCAGCTTCTGGGTACGAGTTACGCCACGGCCGCCGGCGAGACCTTGCTCGGCGCGGGCATCTTCGACTCGACCACCGGACCGGGTCTCGGGCGGCTGGTCGGCCACATCGCGGTGGCGGTGGGGGAGCATGGAAAGGTGCTCGCCGGATTTGAGAACCATGGCGGCCGCACCTTCCTGGGGCAAGGCGCGACGCCCCTGGGTCGGGTGATCCGGGGGTACGGGAATAACGGTCAGGACGGCACGGAAGGGGCCGTCTACCGGAATGCCTTTGGCACCTACCTGCACGGACCGGTCTTGCCGGCCAATCCCTGGTTTGCCGATCATCTGCTCCGGCTGGCGCTGGAGCGCCGGTACGGCATGGCCGGGCTCCGGCCGCTGGACGATTCCCTGGAACTAGCCGCCCACGCGGCCGTCGTCCGCGAGAGTCGCATCGATGCCCGTCGGCGCGCGCGGGAGCGAGGGCGGGCGAGTCGGGAGGAGCAGGGGACTCCCCCAGAGAAGCAGGAGGCTATATGAACGCGGAAGTGCGGAACGTGGTGGTGGTGGGCGGCGGCCCCGCGGGGCTGACGGCGGCGATCTATGCGGGCCGGTTCGGCATGTCACCGCTCGTGCTCGAGCCGGGCCTCCCCGGAGGTAAGCTGACTCTGATCGACCGGATTGAGAACTTCCCCGGTTTCCCCGGCGGGATCGGCGGCCCCGAGCTGGCCCAGCGCCTGGACGAACAGGCCCGCGAGTATGGGGCGGAATTTCGGGCCGTAGCGGCCGAGGCCATACGCCGGGACGGGGCGCTCATCCAGGTGGCGACCGGTGACGGGGAGGTGACCGCCCGGTCGGTCATCGTGGCCTCCGGCGCGACGCCGCTGCGCCTGGGCGTCCCCGGCGAGCGGGAGTTTCTCGGCCGGGGCGTCTCCTATTGCGCCACCTGCGACGGGCCTTTCTTCCGGGACAAGGACATCGCCGTCGTGGGCGGAGGGGACTCGGCGGTGGAGGAGGCGCTGTGCCTCACGCGTTTCGCCCGCAGCGTCACGGTGATCCATCGCCGCGAGCGCCTGCGGGCGTCAGAAGTGCTGCAGCAAAGGGCGCTGGCGCATCCCCTCATCCGCTTTCGCTGGAGCGCCGAGGTGATCGCCGTGGAAGGCAGCGACCAGGTGGAGGGCATAAGGCTGAGGGACCGGCAAGGCGAGTCGCTGCTCCCCGCCGAGGGCGTCTTCATCTATGTGGGTATCGTCCCGGTAACCGGATTCCTGGGCGGCCAGGTTGAACTGGACGCGCGCGGTCACCTGCGGGCGGCCGAGGACACGGCCACTTCCCTCCCCGGCTTTTTCGCCGCCGGCGACGTCCGCGGCAAGCCCCTCCGCCAGGTGGCCACTGCGGTTGCCGATGGAGCGGTGGCGGCGATGGCCGCCGAGAAATACCTGACGGGTGACGGAGTTTGACTTGAAGGAGGTCCGACGGATATGGGCGAGCTGCAGGCGGTGACGGATGCGAGCTTCGCGGCGGAGGTCTTGGAGGCGGAAGGGCCGGTGCTGGTTGACTTCTGGGCTCCCTGGTGCCCTCCTTGCCGGATGCTGGCGCCCCAGCTCGAGGCATTTGCCGGCGAGCACGGCGATCGCATCAAGGTACTGAAACTCAACACCGACGAGAACCCGGCAACGCAGCGCAAGTACGGAGTCCAGAGCATCCCCACCCTGGTGCTGTTCGAGGGCGGCCAGGAAAAGCAGAGGATTGTCGGCATGGTCAATCGCGACGAACTGAAGCGCCGCCTGGGCCTGTCCGGTTGATGCCGGCGTCCGGCGACCGGCCGGTCACCCTCGAACTGGTGAAGCGCGATCCCGAGGCCGGGGCCTACTTGGACCGCGCTGATGAGTTCCTGGGGGTTCTGGGTTTCACGGAGCACGGGCGGCGCCACGCGGGACTGGTGGCCAGCATCGCGGCGAACGTCCTGACCCACCTGGACTTTTCGGAGCGGGAGGTCGAACTGGGCTCGATCGGCGGGTATCTTCACGATATCGGCAATGTGATTGCGCGGCAGGGCCACGAGCAGATAGGAGCCTTGCTGGTCCTCGGAATCCTGCGGCGACTGGGAATGACTCCCGAAGAGACGGCCGCGGTCGTGGGGGCGATCGGCAATCATGGCGACGAGTGCGAGCCGGTGAGCAACCTGTCGGCAGCACTGTTCCTGGCGGACAAGTCCGATGTGCACCGCTCGCGGGTGCGCAACCCGGACCCGAACTGCTTCGACATCCATGACCGGGTGAACCACGCCGTGCAGCATTCGTTCTTGCGGGTGGACGGACGCCGGCGCACCGTGACCCTGGAGTTGAAGGTCGACAGCCGGCTGGCTTCGGTGATGAACTACTTCGAGATCTTCCTCGGCCGCATGTCGCTGTGCCGCAAAGCCGCCGACTTCCTGGGGTGTCGTTTCGAGCTGGCTATAAACGAGCACAAGCTGCTATGAGGCATTATGTACCGTGGATCCGGGCCCGAGGTGTGGTATAATCTGAGTTAGCTCCGGGTGCCGGATATCGGCGGGAGGGCTGGTCATGGGGGTACGCGGGAAGAGCAGGGTCGCTTTCTTGGCCCTGGTGTTGGCGGTGTTCGTCGCGACGTGGTATTTCGGTTTCGAGCGCCCGATCCTGGCGGACATCCCCCAGGGCATGGACCTCCGGGGTGGCGTGTACGTCGTGCTGGAGGGGGTGGCCACCCCCGAAGAGCCCGTCACCCTGGAGCACATGCGCAAGGCGGTGGAGATCATCCGCTTCCGGGTGGACGAGTTGGGCGTGGGGGATACCACGGTCCAGCTCAAGGGAGAGGACCGGATCATCGTCGGCTTGCCGGGACTGGGTGATCCGGACAAGGCCCTGGGCGTGATCGGGCGGACGGCGTTGCTGGAGTTCCTGGACGATGAGTCCCTGGGCTTGCGAGAAGCGGGTGAGCCATATACGGCGATCGTCACCGGCGCCCACCTGGTCGAGGCCCAAGCGGCCATCGAGGCGGGACGCAATGTGGTGCTGCTCTCGCTCAACCCCGAGGGGACCCAGCGCTTTGCCGACGCCACGGCCCGGCTGATCGGCCGGCCCATCCACATCGTCCTCGATGGAGAGGTCGTGCAGTCTCCGATCGTCCAGGACCACATCCCCGGCGGCAATGCCGAGATATCGGGCTACGGTACGCTCGAGGAGGCCAACGAGGTCGCCATCGTCCTCAATTCCGGCGCTCTGCCCGTCGAACTCAAGGTGATCGAGACGCGTTCGGTCAGCGCCACCCTCGGCCAGGACTCCGTGGAACGCAGCGGCCGGGCTGCGGCCCTGGGCGTGGCCCTGGTTGCCGCCTATATGCTCCTGTATTACCGGGGTGCCGGGCTGGTAGCCAACGTGATGCTCATGGCCTTCGTGCTGCTCCTGCTCGGACTGCTGGCGGCGGTGAACGCCGCCCTCACCTTGCCCGGCATCGCCGGCATCATCCTGTCGGTGGGCATGGCGGTGGATGCTCAGGTCATCATCTTCGAGCGCATCCGGGAGGAATTGCGCCTCGGCAAGAAGCTGCGCTCGGCGATCGATGCCGGGTTCAACCGGGCATTGCCCGCGATCCTGGACGGCAATGTGACCACGCTGATTGCCGCCGCGGTCCTGTTCTACCTGGGAGCCGACCGGGTCAGGGGCTTTGCCGTTACCCTTTCCCTGGGTATCATGACCAGCATGTTCACGGCGGTGGTCCTCACCCGCCAGGCGCTCGGGCTGCTGGTGCGGGCGGACCTGTTGCGCGCCACGAAATTCTTCTTCGGCGTGTGACCGGCCTGGAGGGAGGATACTGAGAATGTTCAGGGGCAGGCAGTTTGACTTCATGGGCACCCGCAGGATCTGGTTCGGCGCGTCACTCGGGCTGATCGCCATCTCCGTGATCGCCCTGGCCACTATCGGGCTCAACCTGGGGATCGACTTCACCGGCGGCATGTTGCTCGACCTGAGTTTCGAACAACCCGTCACCGCCGCCGGCGTCCGGGCGGCCCTCGAGCCCTTCGGTCTGGGCGGGGCCATGGTGCAGATGGTGGGCGAGGATGCCAGGAACGTCCTGGTGCGCACGTCGCCAATCGACGAGCTCACGCGGAATCGCGTGTTTGCCGGCCTACGGGAGCGATTAGGGGAGTTCAGCACCGTGGCCGTGGATGTAGTCTCGCCGATCATCGGGCGCGAGTTGCTCGATGCCTCGCTACTGGCCTTGGGTCTGGCGGCAATCGGCATGATCGCTTACATCGCGCTGCGCTTCGAGTGGCGGTTCGGGATCACCGGCGTGCTCTGCCTGTTGCACGACGTGGCACTCGTGCTCGGGGCCTCCTCGCTACTGCGGCTGGATGTGTCCGCCCCGTTCGTGGCGGCCGTGCTCACCGTGGTCGGCTACTCGATCAACGCGACCATCATCGTGTACGACCGGGTTCGCGAGCATCTCAAGGACTGGCGGAAGGAAGGGCTGCCGGCGGTGGTCAACCGCAGCATCCAGCAGAGCCTGCCCCGGTGCGTGAACACCTCCGGGACCACGCTGGTAGCGCTGGCGGCGATCTACTTCTTCGGCGGCAAGACGACGCAGGACTTCGCCTTGGCGCTGATCATCGGCATCGGCGTGGGCACTTACTCGTCGATCTTCCTCGCCTCGCCGCTCTGGTGTTCCTGGCGCGAGCGCGATGAGCGCAACCGCCAGGCCCGGCGGACCCAGAAGGCGGTGCCGGCCCGGTCGCGCTAGCCATTGCCGGGGGCCGGCGTCCATGCTATGATGCTGCCGAGAACAGGCGACGGGCGGACCGGCCATGGAGGCTGCCGCCCGTGGGGCCGGGCCCAGGCCGAGGGCAGCGGGGGACCCGCGGGACTCGTGATGTCCGCGGGTTTCGTGTTTTTCCGAGGAGGGCGCGAGGTGCCGGCGAGGACGACCACGGGCGAGAGGGTCGCATGGCTTGGGATCGTCGCCAACTTGGGGCTGGCGGCCGGCAAGGCCGCGGCGGGCGCGGTCGCGGGCAGCCAGGCCCTGCTGGTGGATGCCGCCCATTCGCTGGCCGACGTGTTGGCGGCCGGCGTCCTCCTCGTGGGTTTCCGTATCGCCGGCAGACCTGCCGACACTTGCCACCCCTACGGCCATGGAAAGGCAGAGAGCATTGCGGGCAAGATCGTGGCGGTGCTGCTCATCCTCGCGGGGGTCAACCTCGGACTCTGGTCCCTGGGGAAGGTCTGGCAGCCGACGGGGCTTGCCGAACCGGGAGCCGCCGCTCTCGCGGCACTGGTCCTTTCCATTGCCGTCAAGGAAGCGATGTTCCGCTATCAAGTGCGGGTTGCGCGCCGCATTGCCAGCAACGCCCTGCTGGCCGGTGCCTGGGATCAGCGCGCCGATTCCCTGTCATCCCTGGTAGCCCTGGCGGGGGTGGCAGGGGCCCGAGCCGGCCTGCTCGTATTCGATCCGCTTGCCGGAGTCGTCGTGGCCGCCATGGTGGTCCGACTAGGTTGGACCTTATTGCGCCGGTTTGCCGACGAGCTGATGGATAAGTTCGACCACCCCGAGTTGCTCCAGGCGATA
>DOZU01000232.1 GCA_003517845.1 Clostridiales bacterium
GGGGGGGGGGGCCGCCCCCCGGGGGGGGGGGGGGGGCCCCCCCCCCCCCCCCTGCCACGAAAAACGCCGCTCAGGGGGCACAGCATCAACCCCCGATCGATATACTCATCTCGCAACCACGAGGAGCCGCTGGATGATCGAGCATTCCCCTGTATTAGTCGTCATGGCGCCGTTCATTGGTGCGTATATCATCCCGCTGCTGGGACTATGGCGAAAGCAGTACTGCTATCCGGTCGCGGCGGTGGCCGCGGGACTCTCGGCGCTGTTCTCCATAGTACTGGCGGGTTCGGTGCTGACCGGGGGCACCATCAGGTATGCGGTGGGGGGCTGGGCACCCCCATGGGGCATTGAACTGGTAGTAGACCCGCTAAGCGCCTTCATGTGCCTGGTCATCTCGCTGGTCAGTTTGCTGGTGGTGGCATATTCGCGAAACTACATCGAGAAGGAGTTGCCTGAGGGCAAGACGACTTCTTACTGCACGTTGATACTGCTGCTGGTCGGCGGCTTGCTGGGAGTGGCGGTAACCGGCGACCTCTTCAATCTCTTCGTCATGACCGAGATTTTCTCGATGGCCGCATACGCCCTGGTGCCCATGGGCGGCAGGAGAGGATCGTTCCTCGCCAGCTACCGCTACCTCATCTTGGCTTCCATCGGCACCAGTCTCATACTGCTCGCGACCGGCTACCTCTACATGGTCACCGGCACCCTCAACATGGCGGACCTGGCAGCGAGGTTGCCGGCAGCGTATGCGTACCATCCCTGGGTTGTACTGGCCGCTCTCGCCTTCTTCCTCGTCGGCTTCGGCATCAAATCCGCCCTTTTCCCCTTACACGCCTGGCTACCCGACGCATACTCCGTCGCGCCGGCGCCGGTCGTCGTCCTCTCCACCCTCGTAACGAAAGTGGGAGCCTATTCCCTCATCCGGGTCCTGCTCACCGTCTTCGGGTTCGAACTGATCGCCGGGCCGATCCCCGTCGCATCGGCCCTGACCTGGATAGCGGCTGCAGCCATCTTGGCGGGCTCGCTGTCCGCCATAGCCCAGACCGACATCATCAAGATGCTAGCCTACTCCAGCGTCGCTCACATTGGCTATGTGATGCTGGGCGTCGGACTGGCCGGGCCACTGGGCCTCACCGGAGGCATACTCCACATCCTCAACCATACTTTGGCAAAGGCATGCCTCTTCCTGTGCGCGGGCGCGGTGATATACAGGGCCGGGATCCGGCGGATAGACGATTTCCGGGGTCTGGGCCGCACGATGCCTCTGACCGCGGCCGCATTCACCCTGGCAGCCGCCTCGATAGCCGGGATTCCGCCGACCGCGGGCTTCATGAGCAAGCTGTACCTGGCCTTGGGAGCCCTGGAGACGGGAAGGTGGGTCTTCGTCGCCGTCATACTGGCCGGCGGCCTCCTGACGGCACTGGTCTATCTGCGCGTCATCACCTTGATGTTCTTCGGCGGGCGGGAGGGGACCCTGCGCCGGGATGAACCGCCCCTGGGCATGCTGGCGCCCATAGTCGTGTTGGCTCTGGCGTCCGCCATGCTTGGCATATTTGTCGGCCTGCCTCTATCACTGGTAGAGCCGGCAGTCAGGTTGCTGTTGGGTATGTAAGTTGGCTGAGGCACCCGGTAAGCCGCGGCTTTGCGGTCGACGGCTGAAGGTTATGGTTGGGGGTAAGGCTCAGGTGATTCATCCGACACTCGGGTTCTTCGCTGGGGCGGCGCTGCTGCTATTCCTGAAGGGCGGGACAAGAAAGATCTTCCTCATATTGGTGCCCTTGGCCGCCCTGGCCGGCACGCTGTTCACGCGGGCCAATGTGGAATGGTTCTTCCCCTTCCCGGGGTTCAGTATCATCCCGTTCCAGGCCGATAGCCTGAGCCTCTTCGTGGAACGCATCTTCGTCCTGATTGCGCTCCTGATCATCCTCTACTCCCTGCACGTCGAACAGAGGGCATACCACATTGCGTCGTTCCTCTACATCGGCAGCTCGCTGGGCGTGATCTTTGCGGGAGACTTCATCACCTTCTTCATCTTCTGGGAGATGCTGTCCATCACTCCCGCCATCCTCATATGGCTAAAGCGAGACGAGGGATCGTTGGGAGCCGGATTCAGGTATCTCCTGATGCACCTCGCCGGCGGCGGCATCATGCTGGTAGGCATATTGCTGCATTTCTCGGCCACGGGCTCAATGGCCATAGCAGGGTTGACCGGTCTGCCGTTTGCCCTCATCTTGACCGCTATCGGCTTCAAGGCCGCGTTCATACCCCTTCATACCTGGTTGCCGGATGCCTATCCTAAAGCGTCCTTCACCGCTAGCGTCCTCTTGTCGGTCTTCACCACCAAGGCGGCCGTATATGCTCTGGCAAGATCATTCCCGGGAGTGGAAGTGGTGGCCTACATGGGGGGGGTCATGGGTCTATACGGGGTGACCCTGGCCTTACGCCAGAGCAATGCTCGCAAGCTGTTGTCATACCATATCATCAGCCAGGTCGGTTACATGGTAGCCGGCATCGGCATCGGCACCCCGATGGGCATCGACGGCGGTCTGTCCCATGTCTGGAATCACATCCTGTACAAGGCATTGCTCTTCATGTGCATCGGGGCGGCGATCTATCGAACGGACAAGCACGACCTGGCCGAACTGGGAGGGCTGCTGAAGAAGATGCCCATAACCACGGCGGCGTGCATCATCGGCGCCCTCTCCATCTCCGGCGTGCCATTGTTCAACGGATTTGTGAGTAAGGCAATGATATACGAAGCAGCGCAAAACCACGCGGTGCTATACTGGATGCTCAAGCTCACAGCAGCGGGGACGTTTCTGTCCTTCTGCAAGTTCACGTATTTCGGGTTCTTGAGGAAGAAGGAGGTTCAAGTCAGGGAAGCTCCCCTGACGATGACCATCCCCATGGTCATCGTCGCCTCCCTGTGTATCCTGGGAGGCGTTTACCCGGACTTGTTGACCGATATCCTCCCCTATCAGAGCGCTTTGCGCGTCTTCACGCCGGCGAAGCTGTTGGACGCCATGCTGGTCCTGGGGGTGGCAGGCGCCGCCTTCATCGCCGGCATGAGACTGTTGGCGCCTCATGGGCGGGAGACTCGCGACTTTGACTGCCTCTATAGGAGAGCGGCCAGGGGCTTCCTGGGGCTATGGAGTAATCCTTCCGCGATGGCTGTCAGGAGCCTGGAATCGGCCTTGCTCCTGGTCGCCGTGATGTTGTCCTTCTTCCTCTTGTATGTAGCGATCAGCTTCTTGGCGTGAGTCAGAACGCGGCGCGCAGGTGGCGATGGACCAGGAGCCGTCCGGAAACTCCTGGCGTGACCAGCACCACATCAAAACGCACGTCGAGGTCGGCCCACTTCGGGTGGCGCGCGAGGAAGATCTCGGCGGTGGACCGCAACCGCCCTTGCTTGAAACGGTCAATGGAAGCCACCGCCGGCCCGAATGCTGCCGACCCCCAGTTCCGCACCTCGACGAATACCAGGCAGTTCCCGTCGCGAGCCACGAGGTCCACTTCCCCGCCCCGCGTGCGGAAAGACTCGCCCAGCAGCTCCCAGCCGGCAGCCTGCAGATGCCGGGCCGCCACTTCCTCCCCTTCGCGACCTCGCCTCGAGCGGCTGCTTGGCCGCGGCGGCGGCCCGAGTCCGCTCAGGAAAGAAGGGCGATGGGCGGGACACGGCCCCAACTCCCGGATGGCCTCGAGGTGCGCCGGCGTGCCATAGCCCTTGTGGCGGGCGAAACCATACCCGGGATAGACCCCATCGAGTTCCACCATCAGGCGGTCCCGCGTGACCTTGGCCAAGATCGACGCGGCCGCTATGGAGATGGACCGCCGATCGCCCCCGGGCAGGGCGAGCTGTCGTGCATCCACCCCGGGCAACGCGAACCCATCAACGAGGAGGAAGTCCGGGGGCGGTTTCACCTCATCCAGCGCCCGCCGCATGGCCAGGAAGGTCGCCTGGACGATGCCCCGGGTCTCGATCTCCTCCACCGAGGCGGTCCCCACCCCGTGAGCCAGGCAATCCCGGATCAGGCGCTCATACAACTCCCAACGCCTTCGCTCCGGCACGCGCTTGGAGTCGTCCAGCCCGGGAAGCCGGTACCGGCGGGCCAGCACGACCGCTGCGGCCACTACCGGACCGGCGAGCGGGCCGCGTCCTGCCTCGTCAACTCCCGCCGGCCATCGCGCCGCCGCCCTCCTGGCCGCCGCATCCGGCCGGCTGAGCCGCCGCAGCCGGACCAGCTCGACCAGTAGTTCTCTCCGCAGGCGTCCCCGCAACTCCTCGCCGCCTGACCGGCGCCGCGCACCCATGCGGCTCTGGACCCAACAGCGTTCAACCTCGGTGAGCCGCCCGAGCCAGGAGGCCAGTTGGTCGGGGACCGGTCTAGCCATCGCTTTCTCCGGCCTTGGGCGGCGACTCCAGCGTATATCGCCCCAGCCGCCCGTCGCGGAAATCCTTCACCACGGCAGCCGCCGCCCTCTCCCGGTCGACCTTCCCGCCCGCGGCCAGACAGCCCCGGGCCCGACCCACCAGCTCAAGGAGGTCGTGGGGGTCGGTGCCGCCCGCCAGTTGCCCTCCATAGACCGCCTGCAGCCCCTGCTGCCCTGACGGACGGGATATCAGCCATGCCAACAGCCATTCTGCCACTAACACCGGTTCGTAGGTGCCTTCCGGCACGATGCCCGCGGCGGCGAGTCTGTACCCGGTCTCGCCGGCCAGGGCCCGGGGTGGCAGCACGCCCGGGAGATCGAGCAGTTCGAGACCGGGAGCCAGGGTGATCCATTGCTTACCCCGGGTTACCCCGGGCCGATCGCCGGTGGCAGCGCTCGCCCGACCCGCTAGCCGGTTGAGCAATGAGGACTTGCCGACGTTGGGCGTCCCGACCACCATCACCCGGAGGGATGCCGACGGCCGGCGGCCGCCGTCGAAGGTCCGCAGAGCACCGAGCAGCTTGGCGGGACTGGCGCGAGGCGTAGCACTGAACGCCAGGGCCCTCTCCCCCCGGGCGGCCAGCCAGGATACCCAGCGGCGAGTCATCCCCGGATCGGCGAGGTCCGCCTTGTTGAGGACCAGCAGCCGAGCCTTGCCTTCGAGCAGCCGACCCAGGCCCGGATCGCGGCTCGACCCCGGAATCCGCGCATCGAGCAGTTCGACCACCACGTCCACGACCGCCAGGTTCTCGCGGATCAACCGCTTCGCCCTGGCCATGATACCGGGATACCAGGTCGTCACCGGGTCATCACCTCCCGGCGAGGGAACTCCTCAGCGGATGATCCCCAGGCGATGGAGGGGCCAGAAACGCAGGAACGCTTCACCTTTCACGTTCTCCAGCGGCACGAAACCAAAGAAACGGCTGTCCTCACTATTGCGGCGGTTATCCCCCAGCACGAACAGCATTCCCAGCGGAATTTCGGTGAGGGGATAGTAAGCATTGTCGGCAAGGGTGGCGTGGGTCGCGTCGAGCGGCCGGCCGTCCACTTGGACCCGCCCGTCGACGATCTCCAATGCCTCCCCGCCGACGGCCACCACCCGCTTGATGAAGTCGCGTTCGGGGTTCCGGGGATAGCGAAAGACGATGATGTCGCCCCGTTCCGGGGGCACGAAGCGATAGGATAGCTTGTTGACGAACAGGCGCTCGGCGTCGGCCAGCGTCGGTTCCATCGACGTCCCGAAAACATAGAAGGACTCGACAAGGAAATGCCTCGCCAGGAACGCCAACAAGACAGCGATGAGGATGGTCTCAACGAGTTCCCGCAGATGGCCCCTGGATTTCGCGTTCAAGCTCGTAGTCCTCCGTCCGCGCGCCGGGCGGCGCCGGGATGGCCTACTTCTTCTCCCGGATCCGCGTGCGCTTGCCGCGCATGCCGCGCAAGTAGTGCAGCTTGGCCCGGCGGACTACTCCCCGGCGGACGACTTCCAAGCGCTCCACCCGGGGCGAATGCAAGGAGAAAACCCTTTCCACTCCCACCCCATAACTCACCCGGCGCACGGTGAAGGTTTCCCCAAGGCCTCCGCCGTTCCGGGCTATGACCACGCCCTCGTACGCTTGGATGCGTTCCCGGCCGCCTTCGACGACCTTCACTTGGACTCGCACCGTGTCCCCCGGGTGGAAGTCGGGCAAGTCCTTTCGGCGATACTCTTCTTCGAGCATGCGAATCTCGTTCACTTCCGCTCCACCTCTTCCCCAGCACGCCGACCCATTATAGCATGCCGCGATTTCCATCACAACGACACCATGGCCCCCTGATCCCCAGCCAACACCCACTTGACCAGCCCCGCGGCCTCGGCGAGCGCGCCCTCCCTGAGCAACTCCTTCAACAGCATCCGGTCTTCGCGACTGAGTTCGGCCCGCATCAGCAGATCCGGCCGGCGCCTGGCCGTTCGTAGCAGCGACTGCTTTCGGCGCCAGGTCCGAATGGCGGCATGATCCCCCGACAATAGCACCTCGGGCACCGGCCGCCCCGCGAAGCTGCGAGGCCGAGTATACTGGGGATACTCGAGCAAGTTCTCGTTGAACGATTCCTCGACGGTCGACCCGGGACCGCCGAGGGTGCCCGGTAGAAGCCGTGCCACCGCGTCGATCAACACCATGGCGGCCAGTTCACCGCCGGTCAGCACATAGTCGCCGATGGACAGCTCTTCGTCGACCAGTCCCTCGCGGACCCGTTCGTCGACCCCCTCATATCTCCCGCACAACAGGCACATCCCCTCGAGCCGCGACAGCTGGACCACCCCTCCCTGATCGAGCCGCGCGCCCTGAGGGCTGAGCAGGATGATCCGGGGACGCGATGCCCACTGCTCGGCGAGCGCAGCGAGGGCCGCGAAGAAGGGTTCGGGTTTCATCACCATCCCCGAGCCGCCGCCGAAGGGATAGTCGTCGGTGAGCCGATGCCGGTCCGACGCATAGGCTCGGAGGTCGTGCAGGCGTACGTCCAGGATGCCCTCGGACCGGGCCCTGCCCACCACCGAGTCATCAAGCGGGCCGGCGAACATGCCGGGGAAGATGCTCAGGACATCGATCCTCAACCCAGCCACTCCTCCAGCGGACGCACCTTCATGACCCCAGCTTCCCGGTCGACATCCTGCACCACCGCCTTCAGCGCAGGCACCAGTAACTGCCTGCCGTCCGGCTGTCGGACCACCCACACGTCATTTGCGCCGGTACGCAACACCTGTTCCACCACTCCGAGTCCGGTGCCCCCCGCATCCTCCACGCGCAGCCCCACGATCTCGTGCACGTAGTACTCGCCGGGTGGCAGCGGCGCAGCGTCCGCGACGGCTACCGTAAGGTATGCCCCCTTCAGCCGGGCCGCCGCTTCCGGGCTGTCGACCCCCGCGAACTTGAAGAGGTACACCCTGCCCTGCGGCCAGACCTCCTCGATTCGGGCCGGGCAGTCTCCGGCCGCCGACCGCAGTACGATGTCCGTCAACCGCTCCAGGCGATCGGGGAAGTCGGTGAGCGGGTACACCCGCACCTTGCCGGAGGTGCCCTGGGGCCCCAGCACCTGGCCCACCGCCAGGCGGTCGGGGAGCGCCGGTCTCCCGCTCAGGGACTACCCACCTCCACCATCGCCCGGCGTCCTTCCTGACTGGCTGCGGCCCGTACCAGGTTGCGGATCGCCTTGACGATCCGGCCCCCCCGTCCGACCACTTTGCCTACATCCTCGGGGTGGACCGATACCCGAAAGATTACTGCGCCCGAACGCTCTTGCTCGAGGACGCGCACGGCATCGGGGTGATCCACCAGGTTGGAGAGCAGGAGCACGAGCAACGCCCGCGCCCCACTCGGGACAGGCTCGTTCATGTCCCGGCTTCGCCGGCGTCCTCGACCGGACGCCCCGCCACCCCCGCCCGCTTCAGCAGCGCCCGCACCGTCGCCGAGGGCTGAGCGCCCTGCGCCAACCATGCCCTCGCCCGATCCGCCTGCACCGATAACACGGGGGGATTGGCAGCTGGATGATAATAGCCGATTTCCTCGATGAACCGACCATCGCGCGGCGAACGCGAGTCCGCAACCACCAGCCGAAACATGGGTTCCTTGCGCGCGCCTACCCGCTTGAGCCTGATCTTGACCGCCACTTAGCAGAGCACCTCCATTTGGACTCTCATCACCGTCGAGGTGGCCAACCCGCCGGCGACCCGCGCCCGGCGCCGCGTTGCCATCTCGCGAGCTGACGGAACATCTTTCGAGCCTCTTCATACTGACGCAACAGGCGATTGACCTCCTGCACCCCGGTGCCGCTGCCCCGCGCTACCCGCCTCCTGCGACCGGCATCCAGGATCTCTGGCTGCCGGCGCTCGTGAGCGGTCATCGAGCTGATGATCGCCTCCGCCTTGGCCAGCTCACGCGGGTCGACCCCTCCCTTGGCCATCTGGCGCCCGGGCCCTCCCGGCAGCAGTTTCAAGATGTCCTCCAGGGGGCCGAGCTTCTTGACCTGGCGAAGTTGGAGCAGGAAGTCCTCAAGGGTGAATGCGTCCGCGCGCAACTTGCGCTCGAGATCATGCACGGCCTGCTGGTCCACGGTCGCCTGGGCCCGTTCGATCAGGGCCAGCACGTCGCCCATCCCCAGTACCCGGGAAGCCATCCGCTCGGGATGGAAGACATCCAGATCCCGTAGCCCCTCGCCCACGCCGGCGAACTTGATCGGGCGCCCGCCCACCGCGCGCAGCGACAGGGCGGCCCCACCCCGGGCATCGCCATCGAGCTTGGTGAGGACGAACCCGTCTATCGCCACCCGTTCCTGGAAAGAGCGGGCCACGTTGACCGCGTCCTGACCGGTCATGGCGTCGACCACCAGCAGCGTCTCCCGCGGGCGGAGTTCCCGGCCCAGCCGTTCCATCTCCGCCATCAACTCGCCGTCCACGTGCAGTCGTCCCGCCGTGTCGATGATGACCGTATCGCAGCCCAGGGCAGGCGCCTCGCCGCAATGCTTGCGGGTGACCGCGACCGGGTCGGAGCCGGGTGGGGCGACGCGCACCGGCAAGCCGGCCCGCTCCGCCAGGACGGTGAGTTGCTCTCCGGCCGCCGGCCGGTATACGTCCGCTCCCAGCAGCAGGGGCCGCCGGCCCTTGTCTTTCAAGTGCACCGCCAGGCGTACCGC
>DOZU01000062.1:0-623 GCA_003517845.1 Clostridiales bacterium
GGCGCCCGTTGTTCCATGAACTCGGTGAAGACGCCCGCGGCATAAGCCTCCTGCCACTGGTCGGTCATCGCCGCGAAGATCAAGTCCCGCATGGAGCGACCCCGCCAGAAGGGGATGATCGTGTCCCGATACACTTGCCGCACCTGCTCGGGGACGGCGTAAGCGACGCGTTCCCGGCCGTGCAGGACCTCCAGGTCGGCCAGCGAGTGACAGCAGAGTTCCGGGTAAGTGGGCACGACCTTGGGCGCGGGACCGCGCTCGCCGACGATGAGTTCGCCGGGGCCGATGTAGATGGTCTTGTTCTCCATCAAGTACTTGAAAGCCATCGCCCGCCATACGGGAACCGACACCGGACGCGCCTCGCCATAGAACCGGGTCATCAGTTCCGCCCGTTCCGCCGACACTTCGGGCTTCACCCGGATGCACTGCTCGTGAAGTTCGGCCACACGACGGTTCATCGCTCTCACTTCCCCTCACCGTTCGATCCGGGCATCAAAGCCGTGGCGCAGGAACTCCTGCTGCAACCCTCGCAGCAACTCGCCGTCCGGCGCCGGCACATGGGGCAACGCATAGCGGCGGCCCAGTCGGCGGTACTTGTCTTGCCCCAGGCGGTGGTAAGGGAG
>DOZU01000062.1:1018-3982 GCA_003517845.1 Clostridiales bacterium
CGTCCAGGTCGGCATCGTTGGCGCCGGGGATCACGGGGATGCGCACGATGACGGCCCGGTGGTTTGCCACCAGCAACTCGAGGTTGCGCAAGGGCACCTCGACCGGAATGCCGGTCAGCTGCAGGTGGCGGACGGGGTCAGTGGTCTTCAGGTCGTAAAGGAACAGGTCGGCCCGGGCCGCGGTGGCCAGTACCACGGCCTCGTCCCCGAAACCGCCGGTGTCGACGGCGGTGGGGATGCCCCGATCGCGGCAGCCGTCGAGCAGCGCGTGTAGGAACTCCGCCTGGGCCAGCGGCTCGCCGCCGCCGAAGGTCGCCCCCCCGCCCGACTCGTCAAAGAATATGACATCCCGCACGATTTCCGCCAGCACCTCCTGGTCTTCAACGAGCCTCCCGACGGTCTCCCACCCGCCCCACCGGCACGTACGGACACAGGTCAGGCAGGCACGACACCGGTCGCGGGAGATACGCACGCCCTCCGCTTCCCGTACGATGGCTCCGTTCGGGCAGGCTCGAACGCATTCCCCGCACCCCGTACACCGGCTCGGCCGGTGCATGATCTCGGGGGCCATGCCCTGGCTCTCGGGGTTGTGACACCAGGCGCATCGGGCCGGACAACCCTTGAAGAATACGGCGGTACGGATGCCGGGCCCGTCGTGAATGGAGAACCTTCGGATGTCGAAAACCAGCCCCCGGACCATCGCGACCCCCGTGGGACGGACCTTGTTGTATACGTATACGCCAGCGGTCCAAGTTTCTCCTCCCGGCCGCAATTTGGATCGGGAGGCCGATTCAGCGTGCGGAGAAGACGTCCCGCGTCAGGCGGCTGAGTCGCCGGCCGCCGGTCGGGGTGACGACCACTATCTCCTCCAGACGCACTCCGAAGCGCCCGGGCAGGTAGATGCCGGGTTCTATGGAGAAGACCATGCCCGGCTCGAGTAGTTCCCGGTTGGTCCCCGTCACGTAAGGTCCCTCGTGCACCGACAAGCCGATGCCGTGGCCGGTACGATGGGTGAAATACTCGCCATAGCCTGCCCGCTCGATGGCGGTTCGCGCCGCCGCGTCTATGGCGGCGCAGGCCACCCCCGGCCTGACCCGAGCCATGGCGGCCTGAACCGCGTCCTCGACCACGGCGTGTACCTGCTCGTACTCCCGGGATGCATCGCCCAGGATCGCCATCCGGGTGATGTCGGAGCAGTATCCTTCGACCCGGCAGCCGATGTCTATGGTGACCGGGTCGCCGGGCGCGAGGCGCCGTACCGAGGTGTGATGGTGCGGATAGGCGCTGTTGGGACCGGAGGCCACGATGGTGTGACACACCTCTTCCGCACTTCCCTCGCGGAAGGCGAGGCTGGCCGCGTCGGCGATGTCGCGTTCGGTGGCTCCCGGCCGGCAAGCGCTGAACGCCTCGGTCATGGCCTGATCGGCCAGATCGGCGGTGGCCTGCAACCGGCCGAGTTCGGCTTCCGACTTGCGGGCGCGCAAGCCCCCCACCAGGCGGGAAGCCGACTCGGGCCGCATGGCCGGCCACTTCGCGAGCAGCACCAGCAAGGCATCGGCGCGCATGCTGTCGCCGACGGCCAGCCGGCTGCAAGTAGAAGGCACGCCCGCGGCCTCTGCCGCCCCCTCGAGGGCGACGGCCGGCCCGTCCGCATCGGCATAGCTGAACAGCGGCAGACTCGTGTGGTCGGCGACCTGCCGGGCGTTCAGGCTCGGCATGACCAGCGCCGCTCCTCGAAAACCGGCCAGCAGATAGCAGGGACGCTCGTCCGGGGTGGGCGAGAACCCTATCAGGTAACGAAAATCATCGCCGGGAGCGATCGCCACCCCTTCGACCCGGGAATGCTGCATGCGATCGAGCAGCGCTTTCGTGGCTGGATGCTCGGTGCTGCTGGCCAACTCTCTTCACCTCTCCAACTGATCAAACGGCCACTCTCTCTCTTTCGGCCTTTGCCGGTTCAGCACCTTTCGGCATTGCCGCGGTCCCCGCCCAACAACCCTTGGCCGGGTGAGGGTCAACCCATGCTATACTGGATCCAGGTTGGTATGGGAGCAGCCGGTTCCCGACTCACTCCACGGAGGTGTCCCGGGTGTCGATGGACGACATACTGCAGGCGCTGGTCAGGGGAGAGATCGACCTGGAGACCGCCAGGGCGAAACTGCAAGTGCTCAACATCAAGCGCGTTGGGGAGATAGCCCGCCTGGACGTCAACCGCGCCCGGCGGACCGGTGCCCCGGAGGCGATCCTCGCCCAAGGCAAGCGACCGGAGGATGTTCGCCGGCTGGCGCTGGCCATGGCGGCCGAAAGCGGCTATGCTTACGTCACCCGCGCCGACGAGGGGACGGTGAGGGAGTTGACGCGAGACATCCCCGCGGACTTCGAGTTATCCCGCAACGAACTCGCGCGAACCGCGCTCCTGAAACGCAAGGATTTCGCTTTCCCCCGCCGGGGGAAGATCGGCGTGTTGGCGGCGGGCACGGCCGACATCGGGGTGGCGGAAGAGGTCGTGGAGACCGCCCGGGTGATGGGCTGCGAGGTGCTGAAGGCATATGATGTGGGCGTGGCCGGGATCCACCGGCTGTATGAGCCGCTCGGGGAGATGGTCGGGCAGCGCGTGGCCGCCATCGTGGTCGTGGCGGGCATGGACGCCGTCCTGCCCATCGTCGTGTCCAGTCAGGTAGCCGTCCCCGTCATCGGCCTGCCCACCTCCGTCGGTTACGGCATGGGCAAGGAAGGCGTCGCCGGCCTCTTGACCATGCTGCAGACCTGCTCTCCAGGGCTAGCGGTGGTGAACATCGATAACGGATTCGGCGCGGGCGTTTTCGCCTCGCTCATCGCCCGGCTGGCAGCGGGCGCGGACGGCGGCTGAGCGGGGCCCCCGGCGGGGAACGGGCAATCACTCGTTCAAGTCCTTGCGCTCGCCGGTGACCATGTAGATCAAGGATTCGCCCAGGTTGGTCACAT
>DOZU01000037.1 GCA_003517845.1 Clostridiales bacterium
CCGCAGGGAATGCTGGCCGTGGTCGAGGAACCCCTGCGGCAGATCGAACCCGCGCTAGCCCGGCAGGCAGCCCTGGTCTTGATCATCGACCGGGTGCAGGATCCAGGCAACGTCGGCGCTTTGGTCCGCAGCGCGCACGCTCTCGGCGCCGCGGCGGTGCTGCCGACGATCGGGGCCGGCGATATCCTCAGCCCCAAGGCGATTCGTGCGGCCGCGGGCGGCGCTTTCCACATCCCGCTGGCCAGACCGGCTCCGGCGGCCTCCTTGGCCGGGCGGCTGCGAGAGCATGGCTTCAAGCTCTTGGGCGCCGACCCCAGGGGCGACCTGCTCCCCTGGGAGGTGGACTTCTCCGGCAGGACGGCGATTGCGGTCGGACACGAGACGGCTGGCCTGGACGTGGCCTTGCTCGGACTCACCCGCATTCGCATCCCCATGCCGGGGGGGGCGGAATCACTCAATGCCGCAGCCGCCGGCGCCATCCTGCTATGGGAAGCGTGCCGCCAACGACTCGGACCGCCCTCTCCGGGTAGGGGCGGGTTCTGAACCCGACCCTACTGTGGCACCCCAGTACAGGGTCTTTGCTCCGGGAGCTTCCCTCGTGCTATAATCCAGATGAGGTCGCCTGCCAGCGAGGCCGGAAGGGGCGTGGCCCGGTGCTCACTGCCGAGCTTTTCTGGAGGATCTTCGAGGTAACCGGTTCCATTTCGGCTTACCTCCTGTACCGGAGGTACTCGCAGCAATAAGATGCAGGTATCGCGGTTGATGATCGGGCGATGAAGGGGAGGAGTAGCTCCGGCTCCGGCTTACCAGGGAGGAGACTCGCCGACTGAAAGGTCTCCAGCCGGGAACGGAGGGAAGTTCGCCCCGGAGCCGGCGGCTGAACGCGTATGACTGTAGGCCGTCCGGTCGCTCCTACCGTTACCGGGAGCGGGGCATGCCGGCGCAGCGACGCCGGTGGCCCAGCGAGTGGGTGGCCACCATGGCCGCCAAGTAGGGTGGTACCGCGGATGCCAGTGCGCCCGCCCCTGCCGGGGCGGCTTTTTTATTGGTCCGACGGGCACGGCCCTTGGGAGGAGGAGCAGGTACGGTGCAACCAGACATCGACCGACTGCGGGAGGAAGCGCTGGCGGCGGTAGCTGCCGCCGTGGATATCGGGCAGCTCGACCATCTCCAGGTGGCATACCTCGGCCGGAAGGGGCGACTAACCGTCATCTTGCGTGGACTGGCCGATGTCCCCGCGGCCGAGCGGCCGAGCCTGGGGGCCATGGCCAACCAGGCGCGGGCGGAAATCGAGTCCGCCCTGGTCAGACGGCGGCAGGAACTCGCGATGGAGTCGGACCGACGCCGTCAAGCCGCGGAGGGCATCGATGTGACCCTTCCCGGCGTGCCGCGGCGAGTGGGCCGGCGTCACGTGCTGAGTGCCGTGCGCAGGGAGATCGAGGAGTTCTTCCTGCACCTCGGCTTCAGCATCGCCGAGGGGCCGGAGGTCGAACTGGACCACTACAACTTCGAACTCCTGAACATCCCCCGGGGGCATCCGGCCCGCGAAACCCAAGACACGTTCTACCTGACCGATGAACTGCTCCTTAGAACCCACACCTCACCAACCCAGATTCGCGTAATGCAGATGCTGGCGCCGAGGCTGCCGGTACGGGTGATCAGTCCCGGTCGCGTATACCGGCGGGATAGCGTCGATGCCTCGCATTTGCCCTTCTTCCATCAGGTGGAGGTGCTGGCGGTGGACCGGGGGATCACCTTCGCCGATCTGAAGGGGACGCTCGAGCATTTCGCCCGCAGCTTCTTCAGTCAAGGCACTCGCGTCCGGCTCCGCCCCAGCTACTTTCCGTTCACCGAGCCGAGCGCGGAGGTCGATGTCTCCTGCATGTGCGAGGGGAGAGGATGCAGCGCCTGCGGCGGCAAGGGCTGGATCGAACTATTGGGGGCGGGCATGGTCCATCCCCGGGTGCTCGAGGCCGGGGGGTATGACCCGGAGGAAGTCTCCGGTTACGCGCTGGGGCTCGGCGTAGAGCGGGCGGCCATGCTGTACCACGGCATCAATGATATCCGGTTGTTCGGCCAGAATGACGTCCGGTTTCTCGATCAGTTCGGCGAGGGGGGATGTTGAGTGCTCCTGCCTTACAGCTGGCTGTGCGAACTCGTGGAAGTGCCGTGGAGCCCCTCGGAACTGGCCGACCGGCTGAGCATGGTCGGGGTGAAGGTCGAAGCGGTGAGGGAGGTCGATTTCCGCTGTCCGGGCGTCGTGGCGGCCCAAATCACGTCCGTGATGCCTCATCCCGACAGCCCTCGGAACAGGATCCTGACCCTCAACGCGGGGAGCGAACCGCCGCGCCGGGTTGTGACCGCCGCTCCCGGGCTGGCTCCGGGCGATCTGGTGCCGCTGGCCCTCCCCGGTGCCAGGCTGCCGGGCGACCGCCGGGTGGAGGCTGAGGTCTTCGGCGGGGTGCGATCCGAGGGCATGCTGTGCTCGATGACCGAACTCGCGTGCGGCCAACCGCCGGGCGACGGCGAGGGGGTGTTGGTCCTGCCCGCCGCAGCGGTGCCCGGCCAACCTGTGGACCCGCTGCTGGAAACACCCGTCATCGATTGGGTGCTCGAACTCGAGCTGACGGTCAACTACGCGATGCACTGCCAGTCGGTGCTCGGCGTCGCGCGGGAGGTTGCGGCCCTGGCCGGCGCGTCCTGCCGGCCCCGCGAGCACTCCGTGGTGGAGACGGGAGCTGTCGCCGAAGACTGGGTCCGGGTGGAAGTCCGGGATGCGGACGGTTGCCCCCGATACGTTGCCCGGGTGTTCCATGATCTGGCGCCCGGCCCTTCGCCGTGCTGGATGCAGCGCCGCCTGGCGGCAGCAGGCCTCCGGCCCCGCAACCGCTTGGTGGACATCACCAACTACGTCTTGCTGGAACTCGGACAGCCACTGCATGCCTTCGACCATGATCGGCTGGCGGAGGGGCGGATAGTAGTCCGCCGGGCCGCCAAGGGGGAACGACTGCTCGGCCTGGACGGCGTGGACCGCCCCCTCACCTCCGGCATGCTGGTGATCGCCGATGCCCGGCAGCCGGTGGCACTGGCCGGGATCATCGGCGGGGCGGATACCGGCGTCACCCCGGCCACTCAGGCTGCGGTGCTCGAATCGGCCCACTTTCACCCCGGCATCGTCCGTCGCACCTCTCTGAAGCTGGGCATACGCACCGATGCGTCGTCCCGCTTCGAGAAGTGGTCGGATCCGGAGGCTCCGCCGTTCGCGGCCGACCGGGCCGCCGCCTTGCTCAGCAGCGTGGCCGCGGGCAAAGTGGCGCCCGGCCGGGTGGAGGTGTACCCTCGGCCGGTCCCCCGGACGGCCCTGCGGATGCGGGTGGGCCGGGTGAATAGCCTGCTGGGGACAGAGCTTCCGGCTTCCGAGGCGGCGGGCAGGCTCCAGCGTTTGGGGTTCGAGGCTGAGCCCGTCCGGCATGGCCGGCAGCGGGCCATGCCGCTGGATGCCGATGTGTACCTCGTAACCGTACCTTCGTGGCGCGGGGACGTGACGGCTGAGGTCGATCTGGTGGAGGAAGTTGCCAGGTCGGGAGGATATGATGAACTGCCCTCCTGCTTGCCCCGAGGGACCTTGACCATCGGCCGGCGGCCCGCCCGGTTGTCGGCGGTCGACGAGGCGGCGGACATCCTCGCCGCAGCGGGCCTGAACGAGATCGTCACCTCGCCGCTGATCGGAGCGGCGGCCTTTGACCGGTTGCGATTCCCCTCCGGAGACCCCATGCGGGAGGCCCTGCGCCTCGCCAATCCGCTGGCCGAGGACCAGGCGCTGCTGCGCCCCACCCTCATCCCCGGCATGATCGAGGTGCTGGCTTACAACGCGGGCCGCCGCCAGGTTGACCTGGGCCTCTTCGAGATCGGACCGGCCTTCATCCGCCGCGGCGAATTGTCCGGCGTCGATCCCAAGTCGGTGATCCGCCAGGGAGGCGAGCTGTCGGCGTGGGTGGGCGAGGAGCCCCGGCTGGCCCTCGGGTTGATGGGCCGGCGCTACCCGGCGTACTGGCGGGGGGCAGGGGACCGGACGGACTTCTTCGACCTCAAGGGGGTGGTCGAGCTGTTGGCGGACAGGCTCTCGTGGGGGGAACTCGCCTTTGAGCCTTCGTCCCATCCGAGTTTCCATCCAACCCGCCAGGCCTGCCTCCGCGTGGATGGGCAAGTCCGGGGGTTCCTGGGCGAATTGCACCCGGACATTCAGGCAGCCCATGGCCTGGACCGGGCACTGGTCGCGGAAGTCGGGCTTGAGCCAATGCCGCCCCCGGGAGGTGCGCGACGGCGCCTGCAACCCCTGCCCCGCCATCCGGCGCTCTTGCGCGACGTGTCGTTCGTCGCGGCTGCGTCCTCATCCGCCGCGACAGTCGAGGCGGTCATCCGCGAGGCGGCGGGACCGCTCCTCGAGAAGCTGGTATTGTTTGATGTATACCAGGGCGAGACCATGGCTGCCGGCAGCAGGAGTCTGGGGTACTCGCTGGTGTATCGTGCCGCCGACCGTACGTTGACCGACCAGGAGGTAGATCCGGTCCACTCCCAGGTGCGCCGGGCCCTGGTCGATCGGCTGGGGGCGATCCTGCGTTGAAGGCCGTGGTTCGGCGATGACCGTCCTGGCCGTCACCGACCTCGGGCGCGCCTACGGCGACCGGACGGTATTCACCGCCGTCAACTTCGAGTTGGCCAAGGGTGACCGCCTGGCGGTCGTCGGCGGGAACGGCAGCGGCAAGAGCACGTTGCT
>DOZU01000070.1 GCA_003517845.1 Clostridiales bacterium
GGAACTGGCAGGTCACTCCGGACTCGCTCGGGCCGCGGGTCGTGGGCCAACTCCTCGTCACCCGCCATCTTCAACAATCCGCCCCACCCGAACTCATGGGCGGACTTCGGGCGGTGTGCGCGGTCGCTCCCGGGGTCCTCGGGCTCACCGGCATTGAGACGGGCGAGATCCTCAGGGGAGTGGTCGATCGGGTCCGGCCGAAAATGGTGCTCGCCGTCGATTCCCTGGCCGCGCGCAAGGTGGGTCGAATCATGACCACCGTCCAGATCGCCGACACCGGCATCCACCCGGGTTCGGGAGTCGGCAACCGCCGGCTCGGCATCACCGAGGAGACGCTGGGCGTGCCCGTGGTGGCGATCGGCGTGCCCACGGTGGTTCACGCCGGTGTCATCGCCGGCGACTTGCTGGAGGAACTCGTCGGGCAGCTTGAGCAAGACATCCGGTTCCGGGAGTCCCTGGGGCAGATCGCGGAATCCGTCCGAGGATGGCTGAGCGAGCGTGGGTCGAGCGGGAACATGCGGGAGTTGGTGGTAACCCCCAAGCAGATCGACGGCATGATTCGCCAGGTGGCCCGGGTGGTGGCCGGCGGCCTCAATCTGGCCCTCCATCCCGGGATCGATGCCGATGATCTTGCCCAGTACCTGAATCTATAAGAAGGGGGGCCAGGAAGGCCCCCCTGTGCTTTCACCGGACCGGCGGCATGCCAGGCCGGTTGTCAGCCTGCGCCAGAGATTGTTCGGCGAGCTGGATCATCCGGCGGACCATATGGCCGCCCACGGCACCGCAGTCCCGAGAGGACAAGTCCCCCCAGTAACCACCGCGAATCTGCTGATGATCAATGCCGAGTTCTTTGGCCACCTCGTACTTGAAGGCGTCGAGGGCTCGGGCGGCTTCGCGCACGAGAACTCGGTTACTCCGATCGCTGCCTTGAGCCAAGGTTCGTCACCTCCTTCTGTCGACATAGAATGCTCATTATAGCTGCGCTTATACGGGCAAACGTTACCTTCCGTCGCCGAGCGAAGCGTTGGCGCATAGCCTGGGGACGGAAAACGAGAAGGGAAGTGAGAGCGAGCATGAGCAGCACCCAGCCGCCGTGGCGGCGCGACTGCAGTTGGCCGATTGCCGGGCGGCTCAGCAAGCCGCGAGCCTCCGGAATCACCATGGTCCTGGACAAGGGCCTGGGAATCGCAGCCACCCTGGATTTGCTGGACATGGCCGCGGAACACGTGGATCTGATCAAGATCAGCTTCGGCACGTCGGTGCTGTATCCCGAGAAAACGCTGCGCGACAAGGTTGAGCTGATCCGCAGCCATGACGTGGATGTATGTCCCGGCGGCACCCTGCTGGAAGTTGCCGTGCTTCAGGGCGCGCTGCCGGAGTACGTCGACTGGGTGGGCCAGACCGGCTTCAGCTTCCTCGAGGTGTCCGATGGGACTATTCAACTCGACTCCCGGCTGCGTCGCCTGGCGATCGAACTCGCTTTGGCCCGCGGTCTTCGAGTCGTGACCGAAGTGGGCAAGAAAGATGCGCTGGAACGCCTCCCACCCCCGGTCCTGCACGCGCGGGTGGCCGATGACCTGGCCGCCGGCGCCGATCGCGTGATCATTGAGGCCCGGGAGTCGGGACAAGGTGTCGGCATCTATGACGAGCGCGGCACCGTCCGGGAATTGGAGCTGGAACAGATCCTGCAGGGAGTCGCGAATCCCGACCGCCTCATATGGGAAGCCCCTCTGAGGAACCAACAAGCCGAGTTGATCCTCCGGTTCGGGCCGAATGTCAATCTCGGGAATGTCCAGCCGGCCGACTGCCTGGCGGCAGAAGCCCTCCGGGTAGGTCTGCGCGGTGACACGCTGCGAACCTGCATGACCTCGGCCCGAGCTGCTGCCACCGATTGCTGAGGAGACCCTCATGCCCCACGGGGCACCACGAGGCATGAAGACGGCGGGGCACCGGTAGGTCGCCTTGTCGGGGTAGGGGCGGGTTCTGAACCCGCCCCTACAGGAACCGCGACCATGATCATGGCCGTGGGGGCAACCGCGACCCCGGCCGCAACCACGACCCGATCGCCTGGTCGGGAGTCCATTTCCGTAGCGGAGGCATATGCCCCGACTGGTAGTCGTCGATCCCGGACATGGCGGCGCCGGCCCGGGGGCCGCCGGCGCCACGATACCTCAAGCGGATGGGCTATCGGGCATTGATGACCCGGAACGACGACCGCGGCCTGGCCCTCTGCCTCCTCCGATGGCTGCTCGTGGCAACATTCCCGGAAAAGGCCGTCCTGGGCATAGCGGCAGGCATACAAGCCTTCCCGTCCGTATCCTGACCCGAGCATACCTTGGCGGTCCACGGGCGTACACTGCCCGGGGGTGACGGCATGCCCCGAGAGGTCAGCTTCCTCTTGATCGTGGCTGCCCTCGGCCTGATCGGAGGTAACCACCTGGTCTGGACGGCTGCCCTGATCCTGATGGGCATCCGCCTCCTGGGGCTTGAGTCTATCTACTCGGGGCTCGAGCAGTGGGGGGTGCGGGCGGGGCTGACCTTGTTGGTGGTGGCGATTCTGACGCCCTTTGTTTCCGGTTCCCTGACCTTCCCGGGGATCTGGGCCGCCCTGCGTACGCCTTCAGGCGCCGTTGCCGCGATCATGGGTGCCCTCGCCTCTTACCTGGGCAAGTTCGGCATTGAGGGCATGCAGGCGCATCCGGAGATGGCGCTGGGCCTGGTGATAGGCTCCATCCTGGGGGCGTCCTTGCTTGGCGGAGTCCCGACCGGGCCCCTCATCGCGGCCGGGGCGGCCGTCATCATCCTTCGCTCCCTGGGCATTGACCCATAGCGGGCTACTCCAGAGAAAACAGGACGTAGTAGAGTGGCTGACCGCCGTCATACACCTCGACCTCGAGGTCGGGGAACCGTTCGACGAGCGACTCCCGCGCTGATTCGGCGTCGGCGGCCGTCAGATCTTGACCGTAATACAGGGTCAAGATCGCGTGGTCCCGGGACACCGTCCCCTCAAGCAGGTCCATAAGCACGTCCCGCCAGTGCCGCCCAACCGACCGGATCTCCTCGTTGACCAGGCCGATCACATCGCCTTCCCTGATCTCGAGGTCGCGGTATCTGGTTTGTCGCACCGCGTAAGTGATCTCGCCGGAGATTGCCTGCTCGGCAGCCCGGGTCATCCGTTCAAGGTTGGTCTTGACGTCGGCGGCCGGCGACATGGCCAACAGGGCGGCCACGCCCTGAGGAACGGTGCGGGTGGGCACTACATGGGCCGTCGTCTTGGCCAGTTCCGCCGCCTGTCGGGCTGTCAGCAGTATGTTGGCATTATTGGGCAAGACGATGACTTGCGAGGAACCGGTCCGCTCGAGCGCCTGTACAATCTCCTCGGTGCTCGGGTTCATGGACTGGCCGCCGTTGATCACGACATCCGCCCCCAGGCTGCGCATGATCTGGCCCATGCCCTCGCCGACGGTCACCACCACCACGCTCGTCACTTTGCCCATCTCCCGCGGGGCACCGCGCGCCGCATGGTACTGCTCCCGCATGTTCTTCACCGCTACGTCGCCGAGGGTTGCGTGCGAAAGGCACCGCTCCAGGACCGTGCCCGGGTGGTTGGTGTGGATGTGCACCTTGACCACGGCTCCATCCCCGACCACCAGCAGCGAATCGCCCAGGTCGGCCAACTCGGACCGCAGCCCTTCGACGTCGACCCGCTCCCCGATCAACAGCGCCTCGGTATCATATGCGAACGCGATATCATCGAATTCCCGCGCCGTAGTGAGCAGCTTCGGCCCCTCCGCCGTGGCAACCACCCCGGCCGGTTCGAGCTGGTCGCCCCGGATCGCATCGAGGTAGGCGCGGAATATCACCACCAGTCCCTGGCCGCCGGCATCCACCACCCCGGCGTCTCTGAGCACCGGCAGCATCTCCGGAGTCCGCTTCAGTACGCGGCCCGCCTCGCGGTAAGCGGCCTCCAACACCGCCGCCAGGTCCTGGCCGCGCTTGGCGGCTTGCATGGCCGCCTGACCCGCGAATCGGGCGACGGTCAGGATCGTACCCTCAACAGGCTTCATCACGGCCTTATAAGCCGTTTCCACTCCAGCCTGCAGGCATGAAGCCAGTTCCACGGCCGTCAAGGTCTTCCTGTCCTCCGCCTCCCGCGAGAACCCCCGGAAGAGCTGGGACAGGATGACCCCGGAATTGCCGCGCGCGCCCATCAACGAGCCCATGGCGGCCGCTTTGGCCATCCCCCCCACATCGTCGGTCGCCGCCGCGGACATCTCGCGCACGGCGGAAGAGACAGTCATGGCCATGTTCGTCCCCGTATCGCCATCCGGCACGGGGAACACGTTCAGAGCATCGATGGCTGATTTCTCCCGCTCGAGGGCCAAGGCGGCCGCTTCGAACATGCGTCGCAAGGCCGACCCATCAAGCACGCTAACGGCCATCTGCAACCCGGACTCCCTGAACGCTCATATTGACGGCGACCACTTCCAGTCCGGTCGTCCCCTCAACCCGGTACTTGACCTGCTCGCTCACGTTATGGGCGACCTCGGAAATGCGTATGCCGTAGCCGACGATCAAATTGAGGTTCACTGCCACCTGGTTTGCCCGCACGCTGATCTCCACGCCCTTGCTCAGGTTCTCCCGGCCCAGAAGCTCGGCAATCCCGTCCCGCAGCCGCCGGGATGCCATGCCCACCACCCCGTAACACTCGGTGGCGGCAATGCCCGCAATGGTGGCGATCACCTCGTCGGCAATCGCCACCGTTCCCATGTCATTCACGACTTCCCTCGGCACGGACCGCCCCTCCATACGCGCCGGCAGCATCCGTCGCGGTTCAACTGCTTTCTTGTCGAAACGGGCAATTCCTGCTAACCATGGGCGCCCCCACGGTGCCAAGCGGCATGTGCCGCGCGCTCGGCTTGCCACGGGCACTCCCTCGTGCTAGAATGGCGGGGGTTCGGGAAGGAGCCGGAAGACATGAGCACAACCTGCGAGGTATGCGGCAAGAAGGCAGGGACCGGATTCAGCTACAGCCATTCCCACATCCGCACCAAGCGGCGGTGGCGGCCCAACCTCCAGCGCGTCAAGATCCTTGCCGGCGCCACGCCGCGCCGAGTCGCGGTATGCACGCGCTGCTTGCGCTCTGACCGCGTCCGGCGCGCCCGTTAGCCCGAGCGCTCATCGGCGAGAGGTGATCCCGACCAACAAGGCGAGCAATCGGCCTATGGGACGGGGCAGCCGGAAAACTATGATCCGCATCGCTTCCCACCTCCCGGCACCGCCGCGATCTAGTAGCATTATATGGCCGGGCCGGCGGCGTGGTGTCAGCGGCGGGTAGCGCCGCGCAGGGCCGCCACGGCTCCGGCCATATCGATAGCCCGGAAGATCGATGTCCCCGCCACCAGGAAGTCCGCGCCGGCAGCGATGGCCTGGCGGGCGGTCGCCGGGTCCACGCCTCCGTCCACTCCGATCATCGGCTGCCGTTCGAGTTCGCTGCGCAGTCGCAGCAGCTTCGCGACCTTTGAGAGCATGCCCGGCAGGAAGGTCTGACCCGCATAGCCCGGGTTCACGGTCATGACGAGGACGAGGTCCACCAGGTCCAGCA
>DOZU01000133.1 GCA_003517845.1 Clostridiales bacterium
CCCGGTTGAGGAACTCGGTCATCGCTTGTCGCTTGCCGAGCAAGATGCGCCGTTGCCCTTCATCCAGCGCGCCCAGGCCGGCCACGCCGATCGCCCGTCCGTTGAGGATGATCGGCCCGCATATCTCGGCCTGTTCATCGGTTTCGCCTCGCAGCGAGCGCGGATCATAGGCCGGGTCGGCCGCGGGGTCCTCCACGACGAGAACCTGGCGGGAACGCAGCGCGCGGCCGTAAAGGAACCCACTCCCCGGATCGCCGCCTTCCTCCCGCCGGCCCACCCAATCCCGATACTTGCCCGTGCCGGCCACGATGGTCAGAGTGTCGTCGACGATCTCGAACTCCAGGCCGAGCGCCGCCGCCATCGCCTCGGCCACTCCCTGGGCGACCGGCTGCACCGTCATCAGGGGCGACCTCATGCTATCCGTACCTCCGTGGTTGAGCTTCGCGAACATGGTAATGTATTCTGTCTTTAGCTTGACGCGACGGGCGAGCGGGATCCGACGGCCAACGTCCCGGCCCCGCGCTCACGACAATGTGCGGATATATTCCGTCTTCCACCCGCCTTGTCCTGCCCCGGGTGACCGTGGGAGCGACCGGCACGGATCTTGTATGTATTGTGAAGCAGACATGCCTGAGACGGGCCGGCGGCCGCCAGGACGATGGCTCAGTCGCCGCAAGGTTCAAGGCGAGGGAGGATGGTTCATGCCTGGTCAGGATCATGCGCCGATCATCGAGGAATCCAGGAGGATCCTGGATATGATCGCCCGGCGGGAGCTGGCTCCGGACGAGCGCAGGCAGGTGGTGGAGGATACGGTATACGGGTTCCGCGAACACATCAATCCTGGCTTCCTCGAGTACCGCAAGTCCGTCTCCACCGACTACACGGCCGTGGAATGGGAAGACGAGGCTGCCTCCTTCAAGGACATACAGGGACGGGAGTTCATCGATTGCCTGGGGGGTTATGGCATTTACAACTGCGGTCATCGCCACCCCCGGGTGGTCGAGGCTGTGGTCAACCAGCTGAAACGCCAGGCCCTGCACAGCCAGGAGTTGCTCGATCCGCTTCGCGCCTTGCTGGCTCGACTGGTCGCCGACCTGACACCCGGCGACCTCCGGTATTCGTTCTTCACCTGCAGCGGGACCGAGAGCGTGGAAGGGGCGATGAAACTCGCCCGGCTCTATACCCGGCGTCCGACCTTCGTCGCCGCGATCAACGCTTACCACGGCATGGGCATGGGGTCGCTATCGCTGACCTCCAAGGCCGTATATCGGCAGCCCTTCCTGCCCTTGCTGCCTTACGTGCGCCACGTCACCTTCGGCGATGCGGCGGCGCTGGAGGAGACCATGGCCTCCTGCGCCTTCACCGGCGAGGACGTCGCGGCCGTGTTCCTCGAGCCGGTTCAGGGAGAAGGCGGGGCCCGGGTTGCCCCCGAAGGTTACCTCCAGGACGTGCGTGCCCTGTGCGACCGATACGGAGCGCTGCTGGTGCTCGACGAAGTACAGACGGGGATGGGCCGGACCGGCAAGGTATTCGCCTGCGAACACTGGGAAGTGGTTCCCGATATCCTCTGCCTGGGCAAGGCGTTCGGCGGCGGCGTCATGCCCATCGGCGCCTTCGTGGCCAACCCGAAGGTGTGGGAACCCATGTGCCCGAACCCCTTCATCCACATATCGACCTTCGGGGGCAATCCCATCAGTTGCGCGGCGGCCATCGCGGCCATAAATGTGATGCTGGAAGAACGCCTGCCCGACCGGGCCGCGGCCACGGGAACCTACTTCCTCGCCGGGCTTCGGAAGCTGGTCGCCGAGTACCCGGACTTGTGCCTGGAGGCGCGCGGGCTGGGCCTGTTGCTGGGGATCGAGTTCCACTCCCATGAAGTCGGATACAAGGTCGCCAAGGGCCTGTTCGAGAATGGCATTCTCGTGGCCGGCACGTTGATCAATGCGAAGACCATCCGCATTGAACCGCCGCTGATCATCGGCCGGGCCGACGTCGATCGGGTGCTGTCCGTCCTGGATGCGGTGCTGAAGAAGATCGCCCGGAGCCGCGCCTAGCCGGACGCGATGGCCGCCCATGGGGAGGGGAGTCGTTTGCTGAGATTTCGTCCCGAACTCTGCCTGGCTTGCGAGGCTTGCCAGCTCGCGTGCACCGCTCGAAAGCTCGGCCATTTCGCGCCGGGACAGGCGCTCATGCGCATCGAAGCTCGGTTTGGGGCCGCGGATCGGTCGGTGGAGGCTTTCGTCTGCGATCATTGCGGCGAGTGCGCCCGGATATGCCCGGAAACGGCGATCACCATGCGCCCAGGTCCCCGGGTAGACCCGGACGCCTGCACCGCCTGCGGCGCCTGCGGCGCAGCCTGCCCCCAGCGGGTAATCCTGTTCGACCCGGCAGACAAACCGCGGATATGTGACGATTGCGCCGGCCAACCGGCCTGCGCCGACTGGTGCCCGGTGGGCGCGCTGAGCTGGGAGGGAGTCGAGCCATGAGCTACCAGGGGAGGATCCTGCACATCGACTTGGGTTCCGGCGCCGCGCGGGTCGAGGAACTGGACGGGAAGTGGGCGCGGCAGTACTTGGGCGGCAAGGGCCTGGGGGCCAGGTACTTCACGGCCGGCGTGCCCGCGCGCACCGATCCCCTTTCCCCCGCCAATCGAGTGGTGCTGATGACCGGGCCGCTGGGAGGCACGATAGCCCCCTGCACGGGGCGGTTGAGCATCACCACCAAGTCTCCGGCCACGGGGACGATCCTCGAATCGGGGATCGGCGGCACCATCGGACCCGAGATCAAGTTCGCCGG
>DOZU01000086.1 GCA_003517845.1 Clostridiales bacterium
GATCAGCACCAGCAGCCCGGTGAGGATCCCTTTCACCAGATTGAACAGGGCGGTCGTCCTGACCAGCCCGAGCAGGACATTCGCCTCGAGTTGGCCAAGGTAGAGCGGGATGAAGAGGTAGTAGTTGGCCAGCCCCATCGTGACCACCAGGGCCAGGATGCCTGCCAACAGCCCGAGCACCGCGCCGTTGAACGTCCGCCTTTGCCAGTACACCAGCGTCGCCGTCCCCACGTAACTCAGGCTGGCCACCAGGCTGGCCAGGGTGCCGATCCAGCCCGCCTCATCCTTGCCCGACAGGAAGAACAGGATGCTGCGGATGACCACCACGGCCATGCCGGTCACGGGCCCCATGGCGAAGCCGCCGATCAGGGCCGGCAGGTCGCCGGTGTCGTATTGCAGGAAGGCGGGGAAGCCGGGGAGATGGGTCTCCAGGTACATGAGGACGAAGGCAGCCGCACCGAGCGCTCCCACCCGAGCCAGGACCAGCGCCCGCGAGCGGCTTTGAACGGCACTCCCGATCGCATTCATTTCCGATTCCCTCCCAGGTCGATATTCGCCTGAAAGACAATCCCCGGAAGGTGGCCTTCCGGGGGTGATGAACGCAACATGCCTTCTCCCATCCAGACTATACTGTCGGCTCCGGATTCTCACCGGATCCTGCCATGCGGCTCGCGGGCTCGTCCCTGCCGGGACATCACCGCCGGTCGGGAATCGGGCGGCCTTCCGCCCTCACCCTGCCCCGAAGGAATGGCCATCCCTATTCGGTTGACGGATCGCCGTCCAGACTTCGCGGCCATTATAGCACGGCCCCCCGGCGGGCGGCAATGCTTCCCGTTGACCCGCACCCGCGAAGGCGGTTAGGATGGAAACGACAAGGGGGCGGCGCGTGTTCATCGTGGGCTTGACCGGCGGCATCGCCAGCGGGAAGACCACGGTCGCCGACATGTTGCGCGAGTCCGGCGCGATGGTGCTGGACGCCGATCAGGCGGCCCGCGAACTGACGGAGAGCATGCTGCCCGATCTGGTCCGCGAGTTCGGTGACGGCATACAGGCGGCGGACGGGACGCTTGACCGGAGTCGCCTGGCCGACCTGATATTCCGCGATGCGACGGCCCGTTGCCGGCTGAACGCCATCACCCACCCGCCCACTTTCCGGCGCCTGCGAAGGGAACTGGAACACCTCGAGCGGGATGGCGCCTGGGCGGTGGTGTTGGTCGTCCCCCTCCTGGTGGAAGCGGGGATGACGGCTCTGGTCGACCGGGTGTGGGTGGTGGCCTGCAGTCCCGAATCGCAACTCGCGAGGATCGCCCGCCGGGACGGCCTGAGCCCCGAACAGGCAGCCCTCCGGCTGGCCGCCCAGGCTCCGCTCGCCGACAAGTTGCGGGCGGCCCATGCCGTAATCGATAATGACGGCGCCCTGGCCGACACCTGCCGCCAGGTGCGGGGCTTGTGGTCGGCGCTCGGACGGGAACGTCCGCGCGGTCTGGCCCTGGCGCGGTGGACGCAGCTAGTGGACCATGAAGTCGGCGGATGGATGAATGAGGAGAGAGGATGAGAATCATCCGCTGGTCGGTCGGGTGGTACAGGTGAGCAGCATCAGGATCCGTTCCCCTGCGCGGGCGGGAGTGCTGCTGGCTGTAGCGCTATTCGGCGTGGTCGCTGTCTGCACTTTTGTGCGCTGGCAGTATCCCTTGCGTTATCCCGAGGCCGTCCGGGAGTATGCGGGGGAAGCGAGCCTCGATCCCATCCTGGTAGCGGCCGTGATCAGGGTGGAGAGTCGTTTTCGGGCCGATGCCGTCTCCCCCCGCGGCGCGCTCGGGCTGATGCAGGTCATGCCGGAGACCGGCCGATGGATCGCCGCGCAACTGGGGGTGGCTCCCTTCACGCCGGAGATGCTGTTCGACCCGTTCCTCAATCTGCGGATGGGCACCTGGTACCTCGCCCATCTGTGGGAGGAGTTCCACGGCGACCCGGTCTTGGCCCTGGCGGCCTACAATGGCGGCCGCGGCCGGGTGCGGGAGTGGATCCGCCGGAAGGGTTGGTCTCCTGGGGACGAGAACACTTCTTTCCCGGTCCAGTCCATCCCCTACGGCGAAACGCGACGCTTCGTCACAGCCGTCCTCCGGGACGTGGGACGCTACCGGCTCCTCCACGGCCGCCAGCTCGAGTGAGACAGGCCGTGGCGGTGTTGAGAAATCTCACGGCCGGGGCAGGCTAACGGCTGACCGTTAGGCGCCTTGACTCGTTCCGTTTGCGGCTGACATTACAGGCCAAGGGGGCTAACTGGCGGGCAACCATGGCAAAGGATTGGGAAATCCAGCGACTTTGACGAGGACCTGAGCGTCCCCCCGCCGCCCCTTGGCAGACTCGCTCCGGTCTGCTAAGATAGTGGAGGTACCACTAACCCTGATGCAGGTCCTTCGTGCCGAAGTGGTGGAACTGGCAGACACGCGGTGTTCAGGGCGCCGTGGGTGTAACGCCCGTGTGGGTTCAAATCCCACCTTCGGCACCATATATTCGCAGGTCGGGATGGCGGAACTGGCAGACGCGTACGTTTGAGGGGCGTATGGGGAAACCCGTGGGGGTTCAAGTCCCCCTCCCGACACCAGACCATGACAGGGTTCGCCGATAGGGCGGGCCCTATCGTTTTCCGCCCTCGCTGTCCAAAGAAAGTCCTTGCTTCCGTCCCCGAATTGCGGTAAACTGACTGGAGCACCTCATCGCCTCCGCCCCTGCGGGAGGTGTTCCCGGAGACGCGCGTCGCGCGTGCGACGGGGCTTGCTATCTGGCGTTGGACCAGGTGGCCTGCTCGGGCGTGCGCTCCGGAGGGTACCCAAGTGGCACGGCGACTGGCAGCCTCCGCTTCCTGCCTGGTCGGTGCGGTGCTCGTGCTCCAAGTGGTGGTCGGCGTGGCATACGCTGCTTCCGGCCAGGTCGCAGTAAGTTTCACCGTCGTCCCCTATCTCTCAATGGATGTGTCGGCCCAGGCCGGCCGGGTGCAACTGGCCATCCGTTCCAGCACTCCCTGGGAAGTCACCGTTGCCGGCGCTGATTCGGGCGTCCCGCGCCATCGATGGTCGGGTCCCCACGCCAGTACGCCGCAGGGACTGACTCTCCCGGCAGGGCGGATGATCAGGGGGTGGGGTTCCACCGCCACCCCCCGGTGACCAGCCGCCCGCATCATGAAGCGGCCGGAGGGAGCAGGCCACCTCCGAAGAACAGCCAGGCGGCCAGCAGGGTCAGGAGGACGTTGGCGGCCTGGCCGACCACGTAGAGGGCTACCGGCCGTCCGCCCCGTACCGTTGTCGCGAGTTCGCGCAGGCGGGATTGAAGGCCGATCGACACGAAGGCCATGCAGAAGAGCCAGTCCCGCAAGCGGCCGGTTATCCGGAGGATTCCCCCCACCGCCTCATCGCCCATCCCCGGGATCAGGATGAACGAGAATACCGCCGAAGCAAACACGAAGCCCAGGATGAACTTGGGCAGCCGTCTCCAGATCTCCAGGTAAGTCGCCTGGCCGGAAGAGCCGTCGACACCGGTTGCCCACAGGGCGGCGAAGACGAAGGCCACGATGCCGATGAGCACGTTCTGGATCATCTTCACCAGTGAGGCCACTTCCAGCGCCTCGGGTCCCAGCATGGCGGCCGCGGCCACGACCGGTCCGGTGCTGTCCACCGTGCCGCCGATCAATGCTCCGCCCATGGCCGGACTGAGTCCTGCGGCCCGGATGGCCGCGGGCATCCCCAGCATCATCAGCACGGTCAGGACCAGCGTCAGCGACACGGTGAAGGAGACTTCTTCGCGGCGGGCCCGGGTTGCCGCGCCCGTGGCGATGGCGGCCGATATCCCGCACACCGAGGTCGCGGCGGCGATCGTGGCAACCAGCGACCGTGACTTTATCCGGAGCACCCGGGTGCCGAACAGGTACATGAAGGCGAGGACCACCGGGGTCACCAGCCAGGCCACGCCCAGGCCCCGCACGCCCAGCACCAGGATCCGGCTGAACAGGATCTCGGCACCTAGCAAGACGAGCCCCGTCTTGATGAACAGTTCTTCCCGCAGGGCGGGGGCGAGCCAGCCGGGGACGCCCACCGTGTTGCTGAGCCCCAGGCCCAGCAGAAGCGCCCAGATGACGTAGTTGAGACCGTAGTGGGCTAGCGAGGTCTGACCGCCGATGACCTGGGCCAGGAGGGCTAACCCGAACACGACGGGGAAAGCCATGAGGTAGCGTCGGGCTTCTCCGCGGGATGCCCCCACGGCGACGGCCGTCACCAGGCCGATGCCGAGACCCAGACCCAGCAGTCCCGGCAGCATGTCGAAGGGGAGGCTGGCCAGCGGGTTGGCAACCCACCGGTCCGGACGCGGGATCCGGGTGACGAGGCCGGCGGCGGCGATCGCGATCATCAGCGCCCCCAGCCAGTTGGCCCACCAGTCCTCGAGGGCGAGCAGCGGCGTCAGAACGCGGGCGGCTCGGCGGTACCAC
>DOZU01000177.1 GCA_003517845.1 Clostridiales bacterium
AGCTCCGCATCGTCCGCGCTCCGGGACTTGGCCCTGTTCGGCAGACGGTGCGGGGCCGCATTCTGCCCACGCCCGGCGCGGTGATGCGGGCAGCCGAACTCCTCCACCGGGTCACGGGAGCGGGAGTCCTGGCGATCGATGTGGGTGGTGCCACTACCGATGTGCACTCGGTCGTCGAGCCGTCGCCGGAGGTGGCCAGGTTGCTGGTGAGCCCCGAACCCCTCGCCAAGCGCACGGTGGAAGGGGATCTCGGCATCGTGGCTAACGCCCATCACGTAGCGGCCCTGCTGGGCGACATCGAGCGACGGGCGCTCGAAGAGCGCCTGGGGCGTGAGCTGGCAGGACTGCTGGCGGCGGTCGGGCCGTATCCCCGGGGGCAGGCTGATACCGATCTGGCGGTGGCCCTCATGGAGGTAGCCGCTCGGGTCGCACTGGAGCGGCACGCAGGGCGCTACGTGCACTACTACGGCCCCACGGGCCGGCTGACCGTGGCCGAGGGCAAGGACCTGAGCGGTGTCGTCTTGGCGGTGGGGACGGGCGGGGCCTTCGCCCGCTTGCCCGGGGGCAAGGAGGTCCTGGCGAAGCTACTCAGGCGGCCGCCCGGCAACGAGCTATGGCCGCGCGCGGCGCGGGCTGCTATCGACCGGCACTACGTGATGGCGGCGGCGGGGATGTTAGCCGAGGAGTTCCCGGAGGCGGCCGAGAGGCTGCTCCTGGATAGCCTGGGGGAGGAGGGGATGACCCTTGTCCAGACTGGTCATCGATCTGGCGCGGATCACCGCTAACGCCCGGGCGGTGGTGGAGAGTTGCCGGCCGCTGGGCGTTGAGATATGGGGGGTAACCAAGGCGCTGCAGGGCTGCCCCCGGGTGGGTCGGGCCATGCTGCAAGGCGAGGTTGCGGGGCTAGCTGATTCGCGATTGCTCAACCTGGAACGACTTGGCCAGGCGCTCGGCCCCCTCCCGCTGATGCTGTTGCGGCTGCCATCACCTTCCCGCGCCGGAGCAACCGTCGCTTCGGCCGCGGTCAGCCTCAACTCCGAACCGGCTACCCTCAACTTGCTTGACCTGGCCGCTCGACAACGCAGCCTCACCCACCAGGTCATCCTCATGGTGGATCTGGGCGATCGCCGGGAGGGAGTGCTCCCCGCTGAGGTCGAGGCGGCGGGACGTGAGGCCGCTCGCTACCGGGCGTTGGAGTTGGTGGGCATCGGCTCCAACTTCGCCTGTTACGGCGCGGTCATGCCCTCGGCGGACAATCTCGGGGAACTGGTCGAGCTTGCCGAGCGGGTGCGCCGGGTCACCGGGCTTGAATTGCCCGTGGTATCTGGCGGCAACTCCACTTCCTTGCGGCTGGTGGAGGAAGGAAGCCTACCCCAAGGTATTACCCAGTTGCGGGTGGGGGAAGCGATCTTGCTGGGGCGGGAGCCATCGACCGGCCGGCCGGTCGCGGGTACCGGCGCCGACGCGTTCCGCGTACAGGTGGAAGTGATCGAGGTCAAGCGGCGACCGTCGCTCCCCCGCGGCCAGGTGGCCCGGGATGCTTTCGGTCGAGAGCCCAGATATCAGGATCGGGGCGAGCGGCTGCGCGCGCTGGGGGCGATTGGCGTCCAGGACCTGGGGGCCGGGAGCATCGCGCCGGAGGCGCCGGGGATCGAGGTCCTGGGCGCCTCAAGCGATCACCTGATCCTGGATGTGACCGAGACCGGGTCTCCCGTTCAAGTGGGCGACCACCTCTGGTTTCGCCCTGACTACGGTGCCCTGCTGGCTCTGGCGACCTGTCCCCATGTTGAACGGCATTACGTGGGCGACCAGGACGCTCGCCGGACAATGATGTGAGGGGGGACACGTTGAGCAGGCAGTCGAAGCGGGTAGTCGTGGCGCTGGGCGGCAACGCCATCCTGCAATCCCATCAGCGCGGCACGGCCGCCGAACAACAGGCAAACGTGGCCGCCACCGCCGCGCAGATCGGCGAGTTGATCGAGGCGGGCTGGGAGGTAATCGTCACCCACGGCAACGGGCCCCAGGTCGGCAACATCCTGATCCAGAATGAAGAGGCCGCCGGCATCGTGCCGCCCATGCCCTTGGACGTATGCGGGGCGCAAAGCCAAGGGCTGCTCGGCTACTTCTTGCAGCAGGCTCTCGGCAATCAACTCCGCGTTCGCGGCATACCCCGCCAAGTTGCCACCGTGATCAGCCAGGTGGTGGTCGCTGCTGATGACCCGGCCTTCATGAGTCCCACCAAGCCGATAGGTCCCTTCTTCACCCGCGAGCGGGCGGAGCGACTGAAAGCGGAGCGCGGCTACATGATGGTCGAGGTAGGACCTCGGGGGTGGAGGAGAGTGGTGGCCTCGCCCGATCCGAAGGCGATCGTCGAGCGGGACACCATCCTCGGCCTCGTCCAGGCCGGGGTAGTGGTCGTAGCCGTCGGGGGCGGGGGCGTGCCGGTCACCGCCGACCCGGAAGGCGGTTATCGGGGAGTGGAAGCGGTCATCGACAAGGACCTGGCGGGCCAGCGACTCGCCCGGGACGTGGGTGCGACCCACTTCCTGATCCTCACCGATGTGGAACGGGTGATGCTGGACTACGGGCGGCCTTCCCAGCGACCGGTGGATCGGCTGACGGTGCGCGAGGCCAGGGAGCATCTCGCCGCCGGGCAGTTCCCTCCCGGCAGCATGGGACCGAAGGTAGAGGCGGCCGTCCGGTTCGTGGAAGCAGGGGGCGACTTATGCGCCATCACCAGCCTCCACCAGGCGGTGGATGCTCTTCGGGGTACGGCGGGAACCCGGGTGGTGCCCGATAATGCGCCCGTCGACAGTAGACCGCCATGCTCTCCAAGGGGCACCACGGGGCACCAAAATAGCGGGCGGCGGGAGACCGCGTTTTCGGGGTA
>DOZU01000147.1 GCA_003517845.1 Clostridiales bacterium
GTCGCCTAAGGTGGCCCCCGCCAGCAACCTCCCGCCCACTGGGATCCTGTCACCGCCTGACGCTCACTCAGTTGCCTGACTCCCCTGAGCCAAGGCACCTGTGAGGATACACCACCCAGGCCGAGCGACAGGACAGCGCAGCCGACGGCAATCATCCCGCCTAGCGGGATCATCCTGGGCCACCGCCGGAACGCCATCAGGAGACCGCTTCCCACCTCACGCAAGCGGGTTCACCTCCTTACGCGGTCGAATCGCAACACTCCAAAGAAAGGTCACTGACCACGTCGCCATGACCGAGACGGAGGCGACGACCCCGGCGGCGCTGAGCGTCTGGGAGTTCCCTGGCGTGAGCGGGACGTCGCCGATCACCGCAACCAGTAGACCCGAGAGGATGCCCGAGACGATTACGCCCCCGACCGCACCCGCCACCAATCCAGGCAGCCCACCCACCAGACACTCGCGAATGAGCCCCTGGGGCCGGGCGCCCTGGCAACGCCGCACTTCGAATTCGTGACCACGTCCTCGCAGGTAGAGTGACCAGTGCAGCGCGGCGCAGATATGGCCTAGCACCAGGAAGAGCATGGTGGCAACGGACACGAAGCACACAGGGCTAAGGCTCACGTGGCCAATGATGGGGACGGAAAGCGGCATCGGCATGCTTTGCGCGCTCAGTACGTCAAATCCCATCCGCCGCAGGAAGTCACCGATGTGTTGCACATGAGTCTCGTCGATCGTGTTGACCACGTACCTTCCGGGTAGCAGCGCATCCCGTCCCATGCGCCGCGCATATTGGAGGGTACCAGCGCCAGGTGGTGCGGGGATTACCCCCTTCACCACGACCCCCTCCGGCAGAAAGGGCGTCGTGGCGGATTCCGACCATCGGCGCTCCGAGTAGGTGCCCTCAAAGAGGTAGGCGCCGCTGATCCCGGAAGAATGGTCCTCGGCCGCGGTCCGCGGAAACCACGAGATAAAACCATGCGGATCGTAGACGACCATGTCCGGGTAGCCAAATCCGCCAGCAGAGGTGATCAGCGCGAGTGACTGG
This sequence comes from Clostridiales bacterium, assembly GCA_003517845.1. GTDB lineage: Bacteria > Bacillota > Sulfobacillia > UBA995 > UBA995 > UBA995. The sequence goes on from DOZU01000147.1 coordinate 1,046, forward strand.
TCACGAAGGTACGCCTTGAGCTGCTCTCGAGGCGCCGCCGTTTCCAGCGACACCCTGCCGGTCGCATAGTAAGTGCCACTCAGATATCCCGACGTTGAAAGGTGTAGACGGCAACTGCCACCAGGAAGACTACATAGGCCAGAGTGTATACCAGCATCCAGTCGCTGGGGGTGGACCCGCTGCCAATAGGACCGAGGGTCATCTGCGGATTGAGGAAGGGGACGTCCTGGCCGTTGCCTAGAGGCATCCGGTTAACTACCGTCGCTACCAGCCGCCGGTAGACGGCATCCGCCGGCAGGACGAGACTTGTGACCACTCCCGTGTAGACGGTGGCGGTGTTCCCCAGCAGGACGCCGATCTGTTCCATCATGCCCCCGACTACGGCCAGGGCGTACAGCCCGAAGGCGAGCACGCCGTTGCCGAGGGTGGTGAGCCTGGTGGTCCCCAGCATGGTGATGGACAGTAGGACCAGCGGCTTCAGGATGAAGAGACCCAGGGCCGGCCCTAGCCCCGGCAGGACCAGACCCGTCTGCCAGTAAATCAGGCCGGCCAGGGCCAGGAACAAGAGGGCGGCATAGGCGATCAGCATGGCGCCCACGCCCAAGAACTTGCCCAAGAACAGGTCGCGACGGGAGAGGGGTCGGACCGCCAGGGCGTAAAGGGTGCCGTTCTCGATTTCCCCCGAGACGCTCCCCACGGCGGCCAGGATGGCTACGCCGGCTACCAGGAAGCTGGCGAGGTAGATCCCCATGCTAGAGAGGGTAATGACCTCCATCATCGCCCAGAAGCTCGCCGTGAGATCGGCGCCACGCACCGTGTCCCCGAGGACAAAGTGCAGTCCAGTGCCAAACAGGATCAGGAAGGCCAGGGTGAGGCCGCCGGCCACCAGGACGACTCTCTTGCGCCAGGCCTCGCGGAAGGTGAAGAGGGCCATCAGCCACATGCCAATTCCCCCTCCCTAACCAGGTAGACGAAGATATCCTCCAGGGAATTGCGGGCGGGCGTCACCTCGTAGATGCGGCAGCCCCCGGCCACCAGGCGGGCCACCAGATCGGCGATTTCCTCGCGGCCACCCGGGGCCACCGTGAGCCGGTCACCTTCCCGCTGCAGGTCGGGGTAAAGCTGGCGCAGTTCCTTTGCCAGTTCTCCTGTCAGGCCGTCCAACCGGATAGCGACCGTCGCCGGGCCGGCTTGCAGTTCGTCCAGCCTGCCGGCGGCCACCACCGTACCCTGGTTGATTATGGCCACGCGGTCGCAGACCTGCTCCACCTCGCTCAACAGATGGCTGTTCAAGAAGACGGTCTTGCCGGCCTCCTTGAGGGTCAGGAGGATCTCCCGAACGTGGCGCCGGCCCAAGGGGTCGAGAGCCGAGGTGGGCTCGTCCAGGAAGACCACCCGCGGGTCGCCCACCAGGGCGGCGGCAAGACCGAGGCGCTGCTGCATCCCCTTGCTGTAGTTGGCCACCAGCTTCTGGCCCTCCCCGGCCAGGCCCACCAGTTCCAGGGCTTCGTGAGCCCGCCGCCTGGCCATCCTGCCATCCAGTCCCGCTAAGCGGCCGTGAAAGGCCACGAGTTCCCGCCCCTTGAGCCAGCCGTGGAAGCGGAAGTTCTCGGGCAGGAAACCAATCTGGCGCCGGCTCCTGATGTCCTGGGGCGCGTAGCCGGCAACCTCCGCCTCTCCGGCCGTGGGGTAGATCAGACCCACCAGCATCTTCACCAGGGTGGTCTTGCCGGCGCCGTTGCGGCCCAAGAGGCCGAAGATCTGCCCCTCTTCAACGGAGAGGCAGATCTCCCGGCAAGCTACCTCCCGGCCGTAGACTTTGGTCAGACTCCGGACTTCAATGATAGCCACTACTTGACCTCGGCTGCTACCCGCAAGGCTTCTTCCAGCGACAGGCCGCTGATAGCCCGCCAGCCGTCGCCCTGGCGCCAGGCCAGGATGACGCCACTGGTGTCGGTTGGATCGGAATCGAAGTATACACCCTGATTACCGTGGACCGTGATCTCATGTACCGGCATGTGCTGAGTCACGGGGATGGGCAGCGTGTGCTGCCAGTCTTCAATTGCCGCCAGTTGCCGGCGCAAGTTTTCGGGCAGGAACGGCAGTCTCAGCAGGGCTTGACGCAGGGATACCAGGTCGACGCCCTGGGGAGCGTCAATGGTCAGGTCGCGGGCGGCGTAGACGGCGAATCCCTCGGCCGATTGGCCGTACTGGACCCGGACCAGGGGCGGGAGGTTGATGGTGAAGGACTTGCCCGCCAGTTCAGGCGGCACCAGGACGGGGCCATGTCGTCTCAGGTAGTTGTTGAGGCCCTCCACATCGGGGGTGAAGGTGATGGTGGGCGGTTGTTCGATGACGATCTCCGTCCTCTCCCGTCCGGCCAGAGTGGCGTGCAGGTGCAGTTTCAACCCGCTCAAGTCCTCTACCTGGGACGGGTCGGCTTCAACTAGCCATTCGGTCGGAGGCTCGAATTCCACCCGGCCGAAGTTCTTGATGTCCACCTCGCCCCCCTGGCCGTCGAGGAATCTCTCCAGCTGGGCCATGTCCTCGGGGGTGATCTCGACGACCTGGATCCTTTCCATCCGGAAGATGTTCAGGAACTGGGCGGCCAAGCCGCGGCCCGGGGCCCAGCTCAAGAAGACAGCCAGGGCCAGGACGGCCGCTGCGGCGCCGGCAAACCACTTGTGGCGCTGGACCATATTCGCGAACCTCCTTGTTTTGGTCAGGGGCCGGTAACGGTAAGGCAGATGACGCATGCGGGGCACCCGCACAGGGCGAACCGCGGCCGCCGTTTCCCGCCGGTACGGCGCCAGCGCGGCAGTGCTACCGGCCGCGAGTGCCTCCAATTCATCCAGCCTTTCCCGGCAGGCCCCACACCCCGCCACGTGGCCCGCTACCTGGGCGGCCATATCCACGTCCAGTTCACCGTCAAGATAGGCCTGAAGAGTGCCCTCTTCCCGACACACGGTCGTCCCTCCCCTCCAACTCGCTATACAGACTGGCAAAGTGCCGGCGAGCCCGGGCCAGGATGGTGCCCACCGAATTCCTATCCACCTGGATCACCGCGGCGATCTCGGCGTAGCTATGGCCGGCGTCCTTCAGTAACAAGCAGATGCGGTCCCGGGGGGGCAGTCTTGCCAGGCATTGATGGACCAGGCGCGCCTCCTGACCGCGGATGACCGCTTCCTCCAAGGGGATGACGCCGGCCTCCTCCCGGTACTGACTCTCCTCGCGGCGGCGGCGGCGCCCTTCGCCTCGCAGGTGGTTGTAAGCCAGGTTAGCAGCTACCCGTAGCAGCCAGCCGCCGAGGTTGTCTCTCTCCCGGGCGGGCTGGCGGTATAATTTCAAAAACACTTCCTGAGTCAAGTCCTCGGCCGCCGCCCGCTCTCCGAGGAGGTAGTAAAGTCGCCGGTACACCAGGGCATAGTAGTTCTCGAACAGGGCCTCGAATTCGCCGGGCGTGATGGGATATCTCTCCTCTGCTGCCCCTGCTGTAAGTATAACTCCGCCGAGGAGGTTTTCGTGACACGCATCGGGCGGGCGGTCTCAAGTCCAGCGGGTGAACTGGCCGAGCCGATCCGCGCGGCGCATTGCCGCCCGGAACAGCAGCACGCCTACAGGGATGAGGATCAGGGCCATGCCCAGGAGCGCGGTAAGGCTCCCGGCGACTACGATCACCATGTCAGTGACTCGAGGACTACTCTCACGCTGACCGTCCGACTTGGCTCTGCGCGAGCACATCGCGTATCAGCGCAAACCACAGGCATGTAAAGGCAAGGAGGAGCGCCGACAAGACCCACGGTACGCCTTGGCCCCCGGGGGTCCCGGGCACGACCCGTGCACCGGCAAGCGCGAAAAGCGTGAGCAAGCCGACCGGCAGGGCCAGGACAACGGAAGCCAAGAAACCGCCAATGCGCAGGCCGACATGCAGCGCAGCGGAACCGTACGTCTCTCGGATTTCGAACGTCCCCGCCTTCTGGCGCATCCCCAGAGGAGCCGCTGCTATAATGGCAGCGAAGACCAGCGCAAGCAGTGACAGCATGGCAGGACTGTACATCGCGTAGAACGGTAAGGAGTCCCGGTGCCTCTGCAGATACTCCACGGCCAGAAACGGAACTAGAAAGAGGCCACCTTGCGCGCACCCGGACACGTACGCATCCACCACTTCGTCGGCCGGGGCAAACAGGACCGCGCGCCGCAAGGCCTCCTGACGCGCGAGTGGACCGAGCAAGGGGAGCATTCTGGCCGGCGTCCGGATGACGAGGCGGTGATCGAGAGGCCCGACCCCCCCCACGATGGCGCCAGCCGCCAAGCCGGGCAGCCCGCCCGCTAGACACTCCCCGACAAGTCCCCGCGGTCCGGCGTCGCGGCGGCCGCCGGCCAAGAAGTCGTGAACGCGTCCTCGCAGGTAAAGTGACCAGTACAGCGCGGTGCGGGCGTGGCCTGACAGCAGGACTATGATGGCGAAGACGAGCGAACGCTCACGGACCAGGTTCCCAATGCTAGCCCCATCCGACGTAGAAGACTGAGGACGTGTCGCACCTGAGCTTCATCCGTCCTGTTGATTGCGTACAACCCGGGCGGCAGCGGCTCCCGACCGACGCGCCTTGCATACTGAACGCGATCGAGAGGAAGGGCGGCATCACGCGGTATGGAGATCACCCCCTCCACCACGACACCGCTCGGCAAGAGGGGAGTTACGGCCGATTCCGACCACCGGCGCTCCGAGTACGTGCCCTTCAAGAGGTAGACGCCGCTGACTGCGGAGCGGAGTTCCTGCGGGGCGGCCCGGGTAAACCACGGGACCAGACCATCAGGATCATGAACGAGTACTTCGGGCCGGCCATCGCCGGTGGAGGAGATGACCAGTGCAAGCGACCGGTCGCGGACGTACGTCTTGAGTTCTTCGCGAGCTGCCGCCGCGTCGGCCCCCGCAATGACCCACGGTCCTTCGAACGTGTAGAGCACGGTGACGCCACCCGGCATGCCCAGGGCAGCTTCCTCGCGAGCTTCCACCATCCCTTGAAAGGACCACACCAGGAAGGCCGTCAGGATCCCGATGAAGAAGCCGCCAGCCAAGCCAGCCTGTAAGAGCCACGTTCCCGGCGGTACCCCTGGGGTGTCCTCTTCCGGAAACACGGTAGGGGCGGGTTCCGAACCCGCCCCTGCGCCTGAATGGGTCTCGACCTGCCCTACCGCAACAGGTTACATTTGTGAGGGCCGAAACCCCTGTTTAGCTGGTCGGAGCGGTGGGATTCGAACCCACGGCCTCTTGAACCCCATTCAAGCGCGCTACCAAGCTGCGCCACGCCCCGTCGCAGCCATTATACCCTGGGCCGCCTCGCAGTTCAAGGTGAGCGAAACCCGTTGCCCGGAACATAGAAATCTGTTTCGGACACCCGTCCGTTGCCGG
>DOZU01000252.1 GCA_003517845.1 Clostridiales bacterium
GCCGCGCGGTCGGTGCCGATCCCCCAGAGGTCGAGGAGCGGCGCGACGGTGACGTCGAATAGTCCTCCGGTGGCGGGAGCCATATCCTTCACCGCCGCCAGGACCTCGAGCAACTCCGGGCTGACCGACACCCATTGGCCGGCCTGGGCGTTGAGCCGGGCGACTTCGCTGCCCGGATCGTGCCGGTTGAACAGCCCTTCCAGGCGCTGCAGCTCGGCAAAGGCCGCTTGGGCTGCTTCTTCCCGGCCGGCCGGCACGCGGACGGTCGCGAAGGTGTCCATCACGAAACCCTGCTGGATGAAGTCCGGGCGCGGCCGGGAGTCCTGGCGGGCGAGGTAGGCCAGGACCAGTGCCGCCCCGAGCACGAGCGCGAGCAGGACCAGCGCCGCCCAGCGCTTCGCCGGACGGCCGGGGAGCATGCTCATGGCCGACCACCTCTCCCGGCCATTATCATCCGAGCAGCAATGCAGATCAAGGACCCGGGCTACGGAGGCCGCCGGTCATGGTCGCGACCGTGACCCCGATGGTGCACGTGGCGCCTGCAGGGGCGGGTTCACAACCCGCCCCTACCCACCTACCCCTGCCCCTCGCCGGTTTCGGGCCGGGGATGCCCCGAGGGGCATGGGGCCTGGTGCCGAGGGATGAGTCCGGGCGCGCGGGAAGCCAGATCCAGCACCTGCCCGGCCACCAGACAGGCCACGTTCCCCTTCCCCCGCCGCTCGACCCGCCCTTCGAAGCCCAGGAGTTCAGGGCCGCCGAACAACAAGGCGCCGTATTGCCGATAAGTCCCCTCGAAAATGGTCACATCCAGGAGTCCGTGTTCGTCCTCCAGGGTCAGGAAGACGGTAGTCCGGCCGCTGCGCGTGGGCGGCCGGTGGGGGCACAGCGGCCGCCCGGCCGTACGGGCCCTCCGGCCGGACGGCATACCTTGTACCTCGAGGGTGGTGAGGTAACCCGCCCGGCGGAGCGCCGGACGGAAGAAATCCAGGAGGTGATGGCGGACGCCCATGCCCAGGATGGACTGTTCGAGGACGTATTTATCTTCCTCCCGGTAATCGGGGATGGCGGCGGTCGGCGCCTCGGGGAAAAGCCCCGGTTCGGCCAGCTTGCCCAGTTCCCAGGCCAACTGGCGGCGGTTGGGATGGAGGCGGTCAAAGGCGCCCGCCAGTACCAGATCCCGCAGCAGATCGCGCTCCACGCCCACCCGGCGGCTGAAGTCGGCCGGGGAACGGAAAGGTCCGGCCGCCCGGGCATCCAGTATGGCGGCCAGGGGAGCGGGACCCATCCCCTTCACCCGGGACAGCGCCACCCTTATCCCTTTCTGATCGCCGATCGTCTCGACTTGAAATTCCCGGCCGCTGGCGTTGATATCCAGGGGGAGAAGGGGTACGCCCCTCCGGCGCGCTTCCCACCCGATGGTATCGGGCGGGTAATAGCCCATGGGCTGCAGACTCAATACGGCCGCGTAGAATTCGGCCGGGTGATGGCGGGCCAGGTAGGCGGTTTTATAGGCTGTGGTCGCGAAGGCGGCGGCGTGAGCCTCGCAAAAGCCATAGCTCGCGTAGCCGGCCAGGCAGTCGAAGATGGCCCGAGCCGTCGCCGCCTCCACCCCGCAGGCGACGGCTCGGGACTGGAACAGCACCCCGATTTCCTCCATCTCCCGCGATGACCGGGCATGCGTCATCACCCGGCGCAGGCGATCGGCCTCACCCGGGCTGAATCCGGCCACGGCGATGGCGATCTCGATGACCTGCTCTTGAAAGAGCACCACCCCGTATGTCTTGCGCAGGATGGGTTCCAATCGCGGATGCAAGTAGGTCACCGGCTCATCGCCCCCGCGCCGGGCGATGAAGGGCTCCACCATATTGCCTTTTATCGGACCGGGACGGATCAAGGCGAGGCTGGCCACGATATCTTCCAGGTGCGACGCGCCCAGGCGGCCTTGAAGGGCGCGCTGGGCCGGGCTTTCCAGTTGAAACACCCCGACCGTTTGCCCCTGGTTCAACATCCGGTAGGTATCCCGGTCATCCGCCGGTATCCGTTCATAGCTGAAATCCGGGTCCCGCCGGCCGATGCTCCGGACGGCGTCCTCCACCACCCCCAGCGTCCGCAAGGCAAGCAGGTCCAGCTTGATGAGTCCCAGGTCCTCCACGTATTCCCGGTCGAACTGACATACTACCCCGCCTTTGGCCGCCCGTTGCAGGGGCGTGATCGCCGCCAGCGGGCCGTCCCCGATCACCAGGCCGCCAAGGTGGGTCCCGAGGTGGCGCGGAAAACCCGCGGCGGCGGCGCAGGCGCTAAACAGCTCCCCGAACTGCTCAAGCGCGATCCCGCTATCCTTGAGTTCGGGGAGTTCCCTGGCGGCCCGCTCCAGTTCATCCGCCCGGATCCGGGGGACGCGCCGGACCAGTCGGTCGAGGTCTTCCGCGGTAAAGCCCATGACTTTTCCGAAGTCCCGCAACGCCGACCGGGCCTGATAAGTCTGGTAGGTGCATACGGCGGCCACCCGGTCCGCTCCATACTTCCGGCTGACGTAGGCCGCCACCTCATCCCGCCGCCGGGCATCGAAGTCCACGTCGATATCGGGCTTTTCCGCCCGTTCCCGGCTGAGAAACCGCTCAAACAGGAGACCCCTGGCCAGCGCATCGACTTCGGTGATCCCCAGGCAGAAAGTCACCAGGGAATCCGCCGCCGAGCCCCGGCCCGCGCAGCGAATGCCCTGCCGCCGGGCATGGCTCACCACATCTTCGACCAGCAGGAAGTAGTCGGCGAAGCCCATATGCTCGATCACGGCCAGTTCGTGCTCCAGCCGGGCAACCGCCGCCGGCGGCGGCTCGCCATAACGGCGCCGGGCCCCGGCCTCCACCAGTTTCCGCAGATAGAGCACCGTGTCTTCCTCGCCCGGCGGCAAGGGGAAGCGGGGATGACGCCGGGTCTTCAGATCCAGAGCCGGCTCGCAGCTTTCCGCCAGGCGGGCGGCGGCGGCCACCGCCCGGGGATGCCCGGCCATCGCCAGCGCCATCTCCTCGCCGGACCGCAGATGATTGCCGGCGTTCAACCGCCGCCCGGGATGAACCTGATCGAGCCGGGTCGCGGTGCGCACGCAGGTCAGGATATCGTGCAGCGGGAAACAAGCTTTGTCCCGGTAATGGACGTTGCCCGTGGCCACCGCCCCCACGCCCAGGTGTGCGGCGAGCTGGGCCAGATCATCGTTCAAGGCGCGGGTGCCCGGCAACGGCTCCGCCGACAGCTCGAGGAAGAATCCTTCCCGCCCGAACAACTCCCGGTAACGGACGGCCGCCTGCCGCGCTTCACCGTGCTGTCGCCGGAGCAGCAAGTGAGGTATCTCGCCCTTGCGGCATCCGGATAGAGCGTACACATCCGCGAACAGTTCCCGGGGCGTGGTTTCGAGTTTCAAGGCCGGGTATCGCCGCTCGCTGCCCAGGTGCGCTCGGGTGAGGATGGAGCACAGGTTGGCGTACCCCCGGGAGTTTCTGGCCAGCAAGACCAGGTGGTAACCTCCTTCCAGCGTCAACTCTGCCCCCTGGATGGGCTTCAGGCCCGCCGCCCGCGCCAGGCGATGGAAGCGGACCGCCCCGGCGACGTTATCGTGGTCGGTCAGGGCCAGTGCCGGCTGCCCGAATCCGGCCGCCCCGGCCACCAGCTCTTCCAACCGGGAAGCGCCGTCCAAAAAAGAAAAGGGCGAGTGGACGTGGAGATGGACGAAGTCTTCAGTCATATACCCGGTATACCTGCCAGCCGCCCGTCGCGGTGTCTCGATATAGCTCCATGAGGGGGCCGGAGCGCAGTTCCACCCTGAAAAAGACCTTTTCTCCCTCGCCGGCCCACCAGGCTCCCACATCTTCCCACGCGTCGAGCACTCGGACGGGTGCCAATCGACTCCGCCAGCGAATGGCGACCGGCCAGCCCCGCTGATCGCATTTGACTGCAATTGCCGATTTCATGAGCGTAGGCGAAAGGGATCGAAGAGGCTCAACGCCTTTTCCCGGCGGCTTTCCGGCAACAACCGCCGGCCAATCATCAGACCGCGGCGGTCGCGCAATTGCTCGAGCACTCGCTCGAGGTCTTCCCCGCCTCGTTTCCCCTCGAGGGTAAGCTGGCGCCAGGGACGGGGATGGAGCGTGGCCACGAATCTGAACTCCGAAAACGCTTCCCCGCCGGTTTCCCGCCACAATTCCCCGGCCAGGGCGGTCATGACCGCGAGCAGTCCGGCCGGCGAAGACGGCGGTCGCAGGAACCGGCGAATTCGGCTGACCCCGCTCGGACCGTCCAGGCGCAGTTCGCCGACTTCCCTCCCCGTCGCCTCCAGATATTCCCATAACTTTGCCGCATGATACCCCAGGGCCGAGGCCAGTCGTTCTCCCCCTTCCCGCTCTATCACCCCTTCCCAGCGATCGGGGAGCTTCAAGGTTTTCACCCGCTCATCGTCCTCGCCCCGGCTCCAGGCGGCCAACCGGCGGCCTTCCGCGCCGAATCGCCGCACGAGTTCTTTTTCGGGCAAGCAGGCGAGGTCACCGATCGTGTGGCATCCCAGTAGCGCCAGTTCCTCTCGCCGGCGGCGATCCAGCCATCCGGTGTCCCCGAGCGGCAAGGGGGCCAGAAAAGCCCTCACTTCCTCGGGGAAGACCACCCGGATCGGTTCCCCCCCGGCATGGCGGGAAGCCAGACGGGCCACCAGCTTGCAGGGCGCCGCTCCCGCCCGGACTTCCTCGCCCAGGACCGCTCGGGTCCGAGCCAGCAGCTCTCCTGCTCCCTTCCGGATATCGCCGCTGAACAGTTCCACGTAGACTCCCCCGGACGCAGCAGACTCGACCCGGGGCGACCATCGGGTGTAGAAATCCTCGGACGGCACCCTACCCGGGACGAAGAGGTGGACTACCCATCTCACGGGAAGGCACCTCCTACTGCGAAAAGTCTCCCATGGGGGGCATGAGGGTCTGCCTGAAAAGCATCGAACATATGTTCGCATGGTAATTATATGCCGCTCCCCGGATTGTGTCAAAGCAGTCTTCGAATAGACGAGGACCCACCCGGCCATCCCGGGTGGGTCCTCGGATGCCAAAATGTGGAGCCTAAAACAATCCCTTCACCTTGCCCGTGTTCACATCCACATCGATGCGGCGATATGCTGGGTCGGACGAGGTTCCGGGCATGAGGCTTATGGCCCCGGCCACCGGCACCACGAAACCCGCACCCTGATAGGTCAGGATGTCGCGGATGAACAGCCGCCAGCCCCGGGGGACACCCTTGCGCACGGGGTCATCCGACAGGCTGAGATGGGTCTTGACCATACAGGTGCCGAGCTTCTGCAATTCGGGGTCGGTCTCCATCCGCTTGGCCTTATCCAGGGCCTCGGCGGAGTAGTCAACGCCGTCCGCGCCGTACACCCGGGTGGCGATGAGGTTGATCCGCTCCCGGAGCGGCGTCGTGAGTTCGTAAAGGTACCGGAAGTCGTT
>DOZU01000230.1 GCA_003517845.1 Clostridiales bacterium
GTTCGGAACCCGCCCCTGCGGAGGCTTCAATAGTGTCCGAGCAGGCCCCGGTTGCGGGCAATCCGTTCCATCCGGGCGAAGACGAGCAGACCCAGGGCCAAGTAGGCCGCACCGGTCGCAACCAGTGCCAGCAAGTCCGCCGCCGGCAACTGCCAGATGCGCACCCCGTCGCCCATCACCTGCCCCAACAACCGGGTTCCGAGGTTGAANNCTGCCGGCCGCCTTCAGCGGGGTGGGCGAGGCGGTCCTGATCCTGCTGGCCTGGCTGCTGGGGTCTTTCCTCCTCGCCGTCCGCTTCTTCCGCTGGGAGTGACCTGGATCAGGCCGAGATGCATTCGGGCGTACGAGGATTAGCCCTACGAGGATTCAGGAGTAGGGGCGGGTTCGGAACCCGCCCCCACGGTGACTTAATAGTGCCCGAGCAAGCCCCGGTTGCGCGCCATCCGTTCCATCCGGGCGAAGACGAGCATGCCCAGGGCCAAGTAGGCTGCACCGGTCGCCACCAGTACCAGCAAGTCCGAAGCCGGCAACTGCCAGATGCGCACCCCGTCGCCCATCACCTGCCCCAGCAACCGGGTTCCGAGGTTGAACGGCAGGTAGCGGGAGACGACCCAGTCGCCGGGAGCCATGATGAACCCGACGAACACGAACTGCAGGATCTGAAATGCCGCCTGGATGCGCTTGTGGACCAGCGCGAGCCCCCCCGCCATCAAGCCGAACCCGTAGGCGGCGGCAATCGTCGCCAGGAGCAGGGGGATCACGCTGACGAGGTCGATGCGCAGGAAAGTGCCGGTGGTCAGCATGATGGCCAACAGCATGAGGGAACCCAGGCCAAAGTTGAAGACCAGCCCTCCCAGTTCGTTGAAGATCGTCACCCAGCGGAACCCGGCCGGGCTGAGGAAGAGCTTCTCCAGCGTCCCGATCTGCGCCTGCATGATCAGTTCCCAGGCCAGGTCGGAATAGGCGAAGAGGGCGAACATCCACACGAGGTAGCCCACGACCAGGCCCTCAAGGCCGTCTCCCAGCAGCATGGGGCCGGCCAGGGCCCTGCCCCCCAGGAACAAGAGGAGGAATACGAGGTAGATCGTGATCATGCTGGACAGGGTGTTGAAAGCGTAACGGCGGGCCATGATGAGCCGATGCATCCACATGGCCCGGAATACGCAACCGAGCAGCCTCACATTCATATTCCTTCACCCCTCATCAGGCGCAGGAACGCCTCTTCCAGATCCGGCTCCCGCTGGGTGATGGTGTCGATCAGGACTCCCGCCGCGCGCAATACCTCGATGATGGCGTACAAGTCCTCGGCCCGGTCCAGCACGACTTCCACCACGAAAGGCCTTCCCGGGTTCATCGTCACCCCGGTGAATCGCTCGCGAAGGCGCTGCTCCAACCCGTCGGGGCATCCGTCCGACAGCGCGAATCGGTAGGCGCGGGTGCGGAACAGCGCCAACAAGTTGGCCACCGAATCGTCGACCACTACCCGCCCTTCTTTCATGATCACCACCCGCCGGCACACATCCTGCACCACCGCCATATCATGGCTGCTCAGCACGATGGTGCGACCCTCGCTGGCCGCCAACTCCCGGAGGAGCCGCCGCAATTCGTGCGAGGTCTCGAGGTCCAGACCCAGAGTGGGTTCATCGAGGAACACGAGCGAGGCCCGGGTAGCCAGGGCGCAGGCGACGGCCACTTTCTGGCGCATTCCCGCCGACAGTTCCTGCACCGAGACGTCCTTCCGATCGGCCAGGCCGAAGACCTCGAGCAACCGGTGATTGTATGGCTGCGCTTCGTGCCTGGGCACCCCATGCAGCAGGGTGAAGAATCCCAGGTTCTCGGCGGCGGTCATCCGCCAGTATATATTGCGACTGCCTTCCAGCACCGCGCTCATCTCCCGCGCCGCATCGGAACGATGGCGGGCGATGTCGCGACCGAACACGCGGACCGAACCTCCGGTGGCGAGCATCAAGCCCAGGATGCACTTGATGGTCGTCGTCTTGCCGGCTCCGTTAGGGCCAAGCAGGCCGACCACTTCCCCCGGCTGCACTTGAAGGCCGATCTCCCGGACCGCAACTACCGGATCTTTACCTCGCCGCCGGAACACCTTCGTCAAACCTTGCACCTCGAGCGCCATCGTCACCAGAGCAACACCCTCCTCCGACCGCACCTACCCGTCCCCCGCCGTTTTCATGCCCCGAGGTGCCCTGTGGGGCATGGGGGTCTATCTTCCTCGCCGCCAGCTCAATCACCCGCGGGAATTCGGCAATGCCGGGTCGTCCGTCCTGAGCCGACCGCTGCTCGGTTCCGCTCAGCCAGATCAGCGCTTCCCCATACAGGTGCAGATTCCCTTCCACCGGAACCACCCTCTCGTCAACGACATCAATGTCGACCTTGCTATCATTAACCTTGCGCATTAACTTTACCAGTCTCGCTGACCAAATGTCAAGGGTTAAATTACATATGTGGACATGGCCGCCCATGCCCCACGGGATACGAAAAGGGCGGGGCACGGGTAACGGGTCTCACTGGGGCACCATCGGGGTCACGGCCGCGACGACGACCATTACCGTGGCCGCGACCCCGACCCGATCGCCGGGTCGGGAGCCCGTTTTTTCAGTAGAGGGAAGGTATGCGGACACGGAGGCAGAATCTCCGCTTGCGGGTGAGAGCATGATCGGGCAGCGGAGTCGACAAACTTACCTGGCCGTGGCCATCGGCCTGCTGATGGTGATTGGGACCGCCGGCTACATGGTCCTGGAGGGACTCGGACTCCTGGAAGCCTTGTACCTCCTGGTCATAACCGTCACCACGGTGGGCTATGGCGACCTCCACCCCGTCACGACCGGTGGAAGGATCCTGACCATGCTGGTGGTCCCGATTGGCCTCTTGCTGGTATTCGGGCTGGGAGTGGTGACCATGGCCGGCCGTCTGGACGACATGCTCTTCAGGGGAGGTGCAGGGGCCCTGCGCAGGAGGATCGCGGGTCTCAAGGACCACTTCATCGTGTGCGGCTACGGCCGCCTGGGCCAGGGGACGGCAGCCATGTTGAAAAAACTCGGAGGAACGGTGGTGGTTGTCGAACGCGACCCGGACCGCCTCCGCGACATCCCTCCCGACATGCACCCCGTGGCCGGCGACGCTCTGGAAGAGGAAGTGCTGCTTCAAGCAGGTATCCAGCGCGCCCGCTCGGTAATCGCGACCTTCTCCGCCGACACGCTCAACGTGTACCTCGTCCTGGAAGCCCGCGGTCTCCGCCCCGATATCGAGGTCATCGCCACCGCTTCCAGCCGCGAGGCCGGCCGCCGGCTATACCTGGCCGGGGCCAGCCGGGTGGTGTCGCCGCAAGTGCTGGGGGCCGACATCCTCGCCAAGAGCGCTTACAACCCGGCAGTGTACCAGGTCATGTCGGACATGATCGGCGCCGAGTCTCTCGGCGGCACGATAACCCAGGTGGTCATCGCTCCGGAGTCGTCGCTGGCGGGGCGATATCTGGGGGATTTCAAGGAACTGGGGATCGGCGGCCGGGTCCTCCTCGTGCGCACGCCGACTTCGACCGTCCTCTCCCCCTCCGGCGACCTGCGCCTGGAAGCGGGATGGGTGCTGGTGGTGATCGGCGAAGCTCCCGACATCGAGAAACTCGAGCGAATGGCCTCGAACTGAGCGCGACCCCCTGCCGCCCGGTCGAGCGGCGGCAAGGGGTCGCATGACGGAAGTCTGCCGGGCTAGCGGGCCAGGTCGAGGGACCCCTCAGGCCGCTCCCCTTCCCACACGCCGACCATCGCCGCCGCCGCGATGTCGTCGGTGACGTTCACGGACGTACGCGCCATATCCAGGATCCGGTCGATTCCCGCGATCAGGGCTATGCCCTCCAGCGGCAGACCCACCGCCTTCAACACCATGGTCAACATGATCAGCCCGGCGCCGGGTACCCCGGCGGTGGCGATCGAGGCCAGGATGGCGGTGAGCGCTATGGTGAAGTAGTGGCTCGCGGTGAGTTCGATGCCGAAGGCATTGGCGATGAATACGGCGCTGATCATCTGGTACATGGCGGTGCCGTCCATGTTCAGGGTGGCGCCCAGGGGCAGCACGAAGCCGGCCGTGGTGGGGGATATGCCCGCCGCGGTGGTTACCCGCATGGTCACGGGCAGGGTTGCCGCACTCGAGCAGGTGGCGAAGGCGAACAGCGGCGCCTCCTTGACCCGCGCCAGCAGGCGAAGGGGGTTGATCTTGCCGATCCACCGCAGCATGCCGCCGTAGATCACTAGCACCTGCAAGGCGCATCCCAGGTACACGATGAAGATCAGCACGCCGAACGGCGCGAGCACGTCAAGCCCGAAGCGACCCACCGTCCAGGCGATGAAGCCGAATACGCCCAGCGGCGCGTACCACATGACCATCCGGACCATCTTGTACATGACTTCGGCGATGGCCTCGAGTCCCTTGCGGACCCAGTCGGAAGCCTGACCGGCCAGGCCGGTAGCGATGCCTACCATGATGGCGAAGAAGATGGTCGGCAGCATCGCGCCCCGGGCCATGGCGTCGATGGGATTTACGGGCACGAAGCCCAGCAGCAGGTCAGCCAGCCTTGGCGGCTCGGCGATGGTAGGTGCAACCAGTTCCCCCAGTTCCATCCCGGTGCCGACCCGGGTGACGATGGCCAGCACCAGTCCGATGGCCACGGCAGCGATGGCGGTTGCATAATAATAGAGGAAGGTCTTGCCGAACATGCGGCCGAGCTTCGCGCCGCCGATCCCGGCCATCGCCGCGGCCAAGCTGCTGAAGACCAGCGGTACCACGATCATGCGCAACAGGGTCATCAGTAGATCGCCCAGGGGGCGCAATGCCGCCGGATCAG
>DOZU01000056.1 GCA_003517845.1 Clostridiales bacterium
TCAACCCGCTCCCGCCCGCCCGCCGGCGCCCGCCCGGTCTAGACACCGCATCCGACCCCGGGCCGGTCTGCCGGAGGTTGACCTCGCATAGCCATTCGGTGATCCGGTGCCCGACTCGGGGAGGTGGCCAGAGTTGGAGTCGGCAATTGCCAAGCAGGTGGCGACATTCATGTCGGCGGCGGTGGGACAAGAGGGAGTGCCCAAAGACTGCCTCCCCGAGGCAACCGGCTGGCTGGTCCACGTGGAGACCAGGGAGAGGACCGACGGAAACCTGGAGTGGGTGTCCGTCTACGAGTTGCGCCTGGATCACGCGATGAATGTGATCGGCTGCCGCCGCGCGTCGGTGCGTCAGGAGACAGCTTCAAGCCAGCCGGCTGCAGAAGCGGCCTCTCCCGTGTACGCCGAGCCCACCGTCGTGACTCCGCCCAACCCTCCGGGCGCGACCCCGTCAAGAAACCGGCCCTGCAGCCGGGAAGCGCCCGCTCGCCTGCCCCGCCCCCTACCCGATCTGCCCCGACCCGAGCCTCCGCGCATCAGCTACCGCCGTTAGCTTCCCCTGCCGGACCCAGGGCGCCATGGCTTGTCCAGTTGCCAGCAGCGTGGTATCCTGTTGGCGTGCACACCAAACTTAGCTGCACTTTCCTATCCCGGGCTCAACGCGCTTTCCGGCCGTCCTTGAGTTCATCCCGGCCGGGTGCTCTTTTCGGCGTAACCCTCGGCCACTTCATGGTCGACTTCTGCATGGGCTGGATCGCCCCCGCCCTCCCCTTTGTCACCCGGGGGCTTGGCCTGGGACTGGCGCAGGCCGGAGTGATAGCCGGGTTGGTGAGTGTCGTGGCTTCGTTCACCCAGCCAGCGCTCGGATGGGTCGGAGACCGCTTGGTCTCCTCGGGTTCATGGTTGGCTGTCAGCGTGATCTGGACGGCGGCATTCACCGCCGGCCTGGGGTTGGCCGCCGACTTCCCTGCATTGGCCCTTGCCGCCGCGCTGGGCGCCCTGGGATCGGCCTTCTTCCACCCGCTGGGCTCCGCCAGCACCGTCCGCCTGTATCCGGAGCACAAGGGCAAGGCCCTGTCCCTGTATTCCGCGAGCGGCAGCCTGGGCTTCGCCCTGGCTCCGCTGGCGGCCGTCCCCCTGGTGATGGCCGGGGGCCGCATTGGTTGGCTCGCGCTGGCTCCGGTCGGGCTGCTGGGCGCGGTGGGCATCCGCCGGCTGGTAGGACGGTCGGTTCCGAGCCCGGATTCAGGCCTGCCTCCATCCGCCGCCCATCCGCTCGCCCCCGCGCGCACCGGCTACCGCTGTCTCGGACTGCTGCAAATGACGGTGGCCCTGCGCTCCTGGGTACTGGGCGCCTTCGCCACGTACCTGGCTTGGCACCTCGTGGAATCGGGCACACCGCCGGCTCTGGCGGCAGCGCTCCTCTCGGTGTTCCTGCTGGCGGGGGTCGGCGGCGCCTTGGCCGGAGGAGCATTGGCCGACCGGCACGGGGTCCTGCCCGTGCTGTGGTGGTCGGGCGTGGTCGCAACGGTGGCTCTGGGCGCGTTTCTGATGCTGGGCGGCCCGGTAGGGGTTGCCGGGTTGCTGTTGGCGGGGGCGGCGCTCCAGGCGGCCTTCCCCGGGTCCCTGGTGCTGGCCCAGGAACTCCTGCCCGGCCGGGCTGCGTTGGCTTCGGGAATGATCGGCCTGACCGGTGGTTTGAGTGGCCTGGGCGTGGCCTTCACCGGGTGGCTGGCCGACTTGTGGACCATGGGGACAGCGTTGACCGCCACCACCTTGGCGCTGATCCCGGCGATCTTGCTAATCTCGGTCCTGCAACGAGAGGTTATCCCGGGCTCATCATCACCGGAACCGGCCCGAGAACCCGCCGGGAAGGAGGCGCCGTAGTGCGCGAACTGTGGGGCATTTTCCTGGCCATGGCGCGGGTAGGGGTACTGGGTTTCGGCGGGGGGCCTTCCTCGATACCTCTCGTCAAGGTGGAGGTCGTGGACAACTTCGGGTGGTTGACCGCGGATGACTTCGTACAGGTCCTCGCCATGGGCAATGCCTTGCCGGGGCCGATCGCGACCAAGATGGCGGCCTTCGTCGGCTACCGGGTGGCCGGCATTCCCGGAGCCGTCGCCGGCCTGGCCGGAATGGTCTTGCCCTCGGCCGTAGCCATGCTGGTCCTCTATCGGCTCTACCTCGCGTTTCAGACCCACCCCGCCGTCGGCGGCATGTTGCGGGCCATCCGTCCCGTGATCATCGTGCTCCTGGGTCTCATGGTTGTCGATCTCGTGCCGCGCACACTGGATGTGGCGAGCATCCTCATCGGCGCGGCAAGCCTCATCCTCATCCACGCCGCCGGCGTTCATCCCGCGCTGGTGGTTGCCGGCGCCCTCCTCTTTGGCGCCGTAGTCCTGCGCTGACGTAGGGGCGGGTTCGGAACCCGCCCCTACACCGACGGCTGGACCCGCCCCGACGCCGACCACCGGACCCGCCCCTGCGCCGACCACCGGCCCCCGGAAGCCGGCCCGCCCCTACGAAAAACTTTTTTTGCGGGAGGTGTTGACAAGACCCCGGATTCTTTGATAACCTATCGCGGTAACAACTGATGGCAAGGCTTGGCACATTCCGATAAGGGCAAACCCACCGTGAGGTGGGGGCGCAAAGCTACGGGTCCGATGGACCTCGGTCCAGGACAGCCGGGCTGCCGGGATTGCCCAACCGCCCCTGGGCGTCACCCGTTCTGGCACCCCGCTGCAAAGCGGGCTTTTTATTGAAAGGCGGGTTGCGCTATGGGGTTCCTCACTACTCCAGGTATTGGCCATCTCGACTGGGCACTGCATGTCGCGGGATTGCGACACCAGGCGGTTGCCCATAACCTCTCCAATCTGAGCACCCCCGGCTATAAGCGGCTGGAAGTGGCGTTCGACGGCGTGCTGTCGTCGGCGGCTCGCGACCTGCTCCCGGTAGCCACCACCCATCCCGGACATCTACAGCCGGGAGGCGCCGGGTCTTTACCGCAAGCCTCGCTGCAACCGGTCACCTCCTCTTCGGCGAGACCCGACGGCAACAACGTCGACCTCGAGTACGAACTGGCCACCCTGTCCGAGAACACTCTCCACCATCAAGCCTTGCTTCGTCAGCTGAACCAGCGGCTTGCCGCCCTTCGACTGGCCGTGACGGAAGGACGCAAGTAGACAAGGAGGGATGATCGAATGCGCCTGCTCCAGACCTTGAGGACGAGCATGTCCGCCCTGACCGCGGAGCGTTTGCGGCTGGACCTGATCGCCGGCAATCTTGCGAACCTCAACACCACCCGTACTCCGGCGGGCGAACCGTACCGGCGGCTGGTGCCGGTGTTCTCACCCCGGCCCGCGGGGGGAGTCGAGGTCACGGGGGTAGTGGCCGACCCGGCCGAGTTCCCCGTGCGACATGACCCGGGACACCCCGATGCTGATGCCGATGGTTTCGTCCGCATGCCCAATGTAGACCTGGTTGCGGAGATGGTGGACCTCATGGCGGCGACGCGGGCCTACGAAGCTAATGCCACCGTCGCCCAGGCCACCCGCACCCTGGCCCAGCGCACCCTGGAGATAGGTCGCTCCTGAGCGAGAGGGGGACTGAGACGTGGAGATCCGGAGCCTGATCCCGGTCGGCAATACCCTGCCCGCGCTATCGACCGGACGGACCGTATCCGGTCCCGCGCCTGCCGAAGCGGGGAACGGATTCGGAGAGAAGCTCACCCGAGCCGTTTCCCAGTTGAACTCCCAGCAGTTGGCGGTGGATGAGGCTGCCTCCCGTCTGGCCCTGGGTTCGACTGCCGACCTGCATAGCATCATCTTGGACGCTGAGAAGGCAAGTCTGTCGCTGGAGTTGGCCATCCAGGTCCGAAATAAGGCACTTGAGGCCTATCAAGAAGTCATGCGGATGCCGCTTTGATGAGGGCCGGAGGGGGTTCGACCGGTGCCAGCCCTGGTACGAGATACGACTGATCGATTGCGGGCGGTGCTAAAAGACCACTGGCCGCTGGTGGTCGGGGTGCTAGTGGCCTTGACGGCGCTCACGGCACTGGTGCTGGTGGCCACCCGCCCGGCGATGGTCCCGCTGTTCACCGGCTTGGCCCTGGAGGACGCGGCCGCCATCGTCGAGCGTCTGCAGGAAGGGAATGTCCCTTACCGCATCGGCGAGCGCGGCGACTCCATCCTGGTGCCGGCCTCGCGCCTCCATGAGGTGCGGATGATGGTCGCGGCGACGGGCCTGCCGACCGGCGGGGTGGTCGGCCTGGAGAGCCTGGACGGCGCGAGTTGGGCCTCCACCGACGTGGAGCGTCAGGCGCGGCTGGTGCAGGCCTTGCAGGGCGAACTCACCCGCACCATCCTCCAGATTCGGGGCGTGGATGCGGCCAGAGTTCATATCGTCCTCCCGCGCGAGAGCATCTTCGCCGGGCAGTCGCGGCCGTCGGCCGCCGCCGTCATGGTCGACATGCGACCGGGACACGAGCTGTCCCGCGACCAGGTGCAGGCGATTACCCACCTGGTAACGGGAGCCGTGCCCGACCTCGCCCTGGAGCGGGTGACGGTACTGGATGCCCGGGGGCAACTCCTGTCGGCCGCCGGCGATCCGGAGACCGGACCCGGCCTCCTGCAAAACCGGACGGAACTGAGGCAGAGCCTGGAGTCCCAGTTGTCGGGGCAGGTCCAGAGCATGTTAGAACAGGTCATGGGCCCAGGAAATGCGCTGGTGACGGTGCGGGTCGATCTCGACTTCGATCAGCGCGAGACCGAAGAAATCATGCTACAGCCGGCGGCCGATCCGCTGATCCGCAGCCGACAGGAGATCCGGGAGGTATTCGAAGGGACGGGAGCGCCGCCAGGCGGCCTGACGGGCACGGCCTCCAACCTCCCCGGCGCCTCCATCCCCGTATATGCCATGGGGGAGACGGCCGGCGGCGAATCGGAGTGGGAACGGACCCAGGTCGTGGTCAACTACGAGTTCAGCCAGATTCGGGAGAAAGTTGTAGAAGCACCCGGCCAAGTCAGTCGCATTTCGGCCTCGGTGGTACTGAATCGGGAACTGACTGCGGAGGAGGAGGCGGCGGTGGCCAGGTTGGCCGGCGCCGCTTTGGGCCTCGATCCCGATCGGGGAGACGAGTTGGTCGTCGTGGGGATGCCGTTTGACACCTCGCTGGCCGACCAACTGCGCGAGGGGCTTGCCGAACCGCGGCCCGCGCCTTTCGCCTGGTGGGCGGTAGCCGGGGGCGCCCTGCTCTTCATCCTGGCGGCGACCCTGATCGCCCGGTCGTCGCGCGCCAGGCGGCGGAAGCGCCCGGCCCTGGCCCTGGTTGCCAGAGAGCCGCTGGCACCTGCCCTCGCGGCCCAGGCCGCGGGGCCTGCAGCAGCGGCCGCCGGTCGGGGTAGTTTGGCCGAACTGGCGGAGTTGGCTCGAACCAAGCCGGAAACGGTGGCCCGGCTGCTGCGAACCTGGATTTCGGATAACTGACCGGGAGGAGAACCCTTGGACGATTCGACGGGCCTCGCAACCTACACTCGGGATACCGCCAGCCTTACCCGGAATGCACCCCGGATTCCCGGGGACCTGACCGGCCGTCAGAAAGCGGCCGCTCTTATCGTCGCCCTTGGCGTGGACCTGGCATCCCGGGTGTTGCGCCATCTGGGGGATTCCGAGATCGAACTCGTCATGCTGGAAGTGGCCAACGTCGGCACGCTCACCCCGGACATACAGCATCGGGTGGTACAAGAATTCCTTGAGACCACCCTGGCTCAGGAGTACTTCCAGCGGGGCGGCCTGGAGTACGCCCGGAGTGCCTTGGAGCAAGCTCTGGGCAGCCAGCGGGCGGGGGACATCATGCAGCGGCTTCTCGCCTCCAACCAGGTGCGGCCGTTCAGTTTCGCCCAGCGCTCCGACCCCGCGGTCATAGCGAACTTCCTCCAGGAAGAACACCCCCAGACGGTGGCGCTGGTGCTGGCCCATCTATTGCCGGAACAGGCGGCCCGCGTCCTGGGCGATCTCGGGCCGGAGATGAAGGCGGATGTCGCCCGACGGGTCGCGCTGATGGACCGGGCGGCGCCGGACATCGTCCGGGAGGTCGAGCGGGTCCTCGAACACAAGCTGACGGCCGACTCGGCGCTGGACGAGGCGCGGGCCGGCGGGCTGCGGGCGCTGGTTCAGATCCTGAATCGGGTGGACCGCCCGACCGAGAAGAATATCCTCGAAACCCTGGCGGCCTGGGACCCGGAACTGGCCGAGCAAATCAAAAAGCAACTCTTCGTGTTCGAGGACCTGGTCAACCTGGATAACCGTTCGCTGCAACGCGTGTTGCGGGAGGTGGACCTGTCCCGGGAACTGCCGCTGGCGCTGAAGGTAGCGAGCGAGGAACTCAAGGCCAAGATGGCTCAGAATCTCTCGGAACGGGCGGGTCAGAACCTGCAGGAGGACATGTCCTTCCTCGGACCCGTGCGGCTCCGGGACGTGGAGGAAGCCCAACAGAAGATAGTCGCTATAGTCCGCCGGCTGGACGAAGCCGGCGAGATCGTCCTGTCCCGAGGAGGGGGCGAAGATGTCGTCGTCTAGGCGTTTTTCGCCCCTGGATGCGGCACCTCCCCGCGAGGTCCTCCCGCCGCAACCCTGGAGCCCCGGCCGCGTGAGCCGGGACCCGGTTGCTGCGGCCGAGCCTCTACCGGAGATGGCTGCCGCCCCACCGGAGAGCGATGACCGCCGGGAGCGTGAGGCATTCGCCCGGGGGTATGCGGAGGGTCAACAGCAGGCCCAGATCATAGTCGCCGAGCGGCTGGCCGAGTTGACGGCCCGCGAAGCCGACGTCCAGCAAGTCCGGGAGGGGCTGCAGGCGACGTTCGACGCCCGGAAACAACGGCTGGAACAGGAGTATGCGGCCCTCCTCCATCAAGCTCAGCTGTACGTGATCGAGATCGCGGTCAAGGTTGCCGAGCGTCTGCTCCGGACTCAACTCCGCCTGGCTCCGGACACGGTGATCCGGGTGGCCAGGGAGGCCCTCGCCGAGGTGGAAGGTGGCGACCAGGTCCGGATACGGGTTGCCCAGTCCGACCTCGACGTCCTTCAGGAGGCCGCGACCGGGCTGGCCGCCGAGACGGGAATAGGCCGGCTGGAGGTCGCCGCCCGTCCCGGGTTGGAGCGGGGAGAAGTCGAGCTGGAGACAGGCACGGGCACCCTGGACGCGCGCTGGTCGACGCAACTCGAACGCGTGCGCCGAGGACTTCGCCAGGCCGCCGGCGGAGGTGAAGGTCAGTGACCGAACCGCATCTGCCGCCGAACATCATCGATGCCGTGCCTTCCATCCCGCTGTTCACCTGGCGGGGCCGGGTCAGCCGCATGATCGGATTGACGCTTGAGTCGATCGGGCCCCGCGCCCGGCTGGGAGAGCTGTGCCGGGTGCACCGGTCGGGTAATGGGCCCTTGCTGGCTGAGGTCACCGGCTTCCGGGATGGGCGCACCTTGCTGACCCCGCTAGGCGACCCGGCCGGGGTCAGCCCGGGTAATCTGGTGGACGCGACCGAGACCGTCCTCGGGGTGCTCGTCGGCCCCGGCCTGCTGGGAAGAGTGCTGGACGGTCTGGGTCAGCCGATCGACGGCGAGGGCCCACTGAACACCGTGGCCTGGCGCCCGATCGAGGCCCCCGCCCCTGCCGCCATGGAACGCCCGCCCATCGACCAGCATCTGGCCACGGGAGTGCGGGCGATCGACGGGGCGCTCACCTGCGGCGCCGGCCAGCGGATGGGCATCTTCGCCGGCAGCGGCGTCGGCAAGAGCACCCTGCTCGGCATGATGGCCCGTTACACCGGAGCGGAAATCAATGTCATCGGTTTGATCGGCGAGCGCGGGCGCGAAGTCCGGGAGTTCCTTGAGCGCGACCTCGGGGAAGAAGGCCGGCGACGTTCGGTGGTGGTCGCCGCGACTTCCGATCAGCCGGCGCTCATCCGCATCAAGGCGGCCATGGTCGCTACGGCCATCGCCGAATACTTCCGGGACCT
>DOZU01000030.1:0-3537 GCA_003517845.1 Clostridiales bacterium
TCTGGCCGAATACGAACTGGTGAAGACCCTGTCAATCTGACCCGGTGATGGGTGGTGGCGCCGATGTTGATCCCGCTGACCGAATTGCTCCAGGAGGCCCGTCGCGGAGGCTACGCGATAGCGGCTTTCAACGTGGCCAACTCCGACATGGTAGCCGCGACCATGGAGGTTGCCCAGGAGGTGCGGTCGCCGCTCATCCTGCTCGCCCTTGGTCGCGACATCGACCTCGTGGCGGGGACGGTCCGGGCGGCGATACGGCGCTTCCCTCGACTCCCCGTGGTGCTCCACCTCGACCACGGGCGAACCTTCGCGGAGGCCATACATGCCGTTCGTCACGGCTTCTCTTCAGTGATGGTGGACGGTTCCGTGCTGCCTTACGCAGACAATCTGGCGCTCACGCTGCGGGTGGTGGAACTCGCCCGCGCGGCCGGGTGTTCCGTGGAAGCGGAGATCGGGCACGTCGGAGTGGGCAGCGACCATCCTTCCCGGCAAGCCGACCAGCTGACGGACCCGGAAGAAGCGGCTGGTTTCGCCCGGGACTCGGGGGCGGATTGCCTGGCGGTGGCCGTGGGCACCGCCCATGGCGTGTACCAACATGGAATACCCAGTCTGGACTTCCCCCGCCTGGAGGAGATCGCCCGACAGGCGGAAATCCCCCTGGTGTTGCACGGGGGAAGCGGGACCCCGCCCGAGCAACTCCGCCGGGCCATTGCCGCCGGGGTGGCCAAGATCAATGTGGCGACCGATGTTCGCCGAGCTTTCATTGCCGGTTTCCGGCAAACTGCGGCGGAGCCCGGCGGCGACGTCAATCTGAACCGATGTCTGAAAGCGGCCCGGCAGGCGGTTGCGCAGACGGTGCGAACCTGGGTGGAGTTGGCGGGCTCCGCGAACCGCTTCTGAATCCCGTCGACTCCCGTCGGCGAGTCCCCGCGCCGAGAGCAAGGGCGGTTTGCCTCCATGCCGAACTCTCTCCAGGCGATGGAGGTGACGCTTGCCGCTCCTGGCCTTGCTGGCCCTGGCGTTTCTGGCCGGCGCCGCCCTGGCTTTCCCCGCCGAGTCGCCCGGACTGATCGTCGGGGTCGCGGCGACCGTGGCCGGGGCGAGCTTGGCGGCCACCCCATCGCGCGGGCACGCGAGCTATCCCGCTCTCATCGCTCTGGTGGTAGGGGCGGGGCTGGGCGGATGGCTGTACACGGGCCTTCACGCCCGCCTGGCGCCACTCCCGCTTGCCGCCCATGCCGGCGGCCTCGTGTCGCTCGAGGGAGTCCTCGTCCGTGACCCCGAGCGGGCGGGTGCCGGTCAGGCAGTCGTGCTCAGAGTCCAGTACGTAGGCCCCCGGCCGGGTCAGGTGCCGGTCCGGGGACTGGTCCACTGCAGGTTGCCTTCAGGCATCCGGCTCGAAGTGGGCGACCGGCTGGTGGTCCGCGGCTACCTGCGACGCCCGCGCCAGGCCCGCAACCCCGGGGAGTTCGATGCCCGGATGTACCTGGCGGCCCGCGGCGTGCACTGGTCCATGTACCCGCTACGGGGGAACTCTATCGAGGTGACGCCCGGGAGCCCGAGCCTGCCACGCTGGCTGGCCCGCGTCCGGGAGGGCGTGCGCCGAGGGCTCGACAAGGTATTCACCGCCCCGGCTGCTGACTTCTACCGGCAGGTGACCCTCGGCGACCAGGTGGAAGACCCGGAACTGGCCTCCGCCTTTCGCGAAGCCGGCGTGGGTCATCTCCTGTCCATATCCGGGTTGCACGTGGGATTCGTGGTTGCGGGGACCGCGGCCCTGGCGCGACGGTTGCCCGTCTCAGCCATCACGGCCGATCTGCTCATTTCTGCCCTGACGGTGCTCTACGTCGCCGTCGCCGGCGGCCAGACCCCCGCCGTGCGCGCGGGGGTGATGACCCTCGCCGCCGTCTGGGCGGTGCCCCTGGGCCGGCGGCACCAGGCGCTCGCCGCAATCGGCTTGGCCGCCCTACTGATCGTGCTGGTCGCGCCCGCCAACCTCCATGATGTGGGGTTTCAGTTATCATTCGCCGCCACGACCGGGCTGGCGTTGCTGGCCGGCCCGGTCGCGCGCCGTCTCGCCGCCGTCCCCGGGCGCCGTCTCGTGTCAACCTGCGTCGCCGCGCAACTCAGCGTATTGCCGATCATGCTGTATCACGGTCATGGGGTCGTCATACCTGCGCTGCTGGCGAATCTCGCCTTGATCCCCTTGGCCGGCGTGGCCATACCGTTGGGCTTGCTGCTGGGGGCCATCGCGGGCCTGATCCCCGGGGTGCCCGGGCCCGGACCGGCGCTCGCCCGAGTCCTATCGCTACCGGTCGACCTCCTGCTAGCGGGGGCGGAATGGTTCGCCCGGATCCCGCCCGGGGACGTCCAGCTTCCCGCCCTGCCTCTTCCCCTGGTAATTGCGATATATCTGGCCTTATTGAGCCTCACCGGGATCGGGAACCGGGTCCTGTTGCTGGCCGGAGCAGTCTTTCTGGCCTGCTACGCGGCACTGACCGTTCCCGCCGGGCCGCTGGAGGTGACCTCTCCTGAGGCTGACCAGGGCGGGGCCACGTTGATCCGCTGTCTGTCGGGGAAGGGACCGCTGGTCGAGCCGCTGCGAGGACACAGGGGCGAGCCGGGACCCATTCGGACGTAAGGGCGGGTTCGGAACCCGCCCCTACAGGGAGTGCGCGCACCACCGTGACCACGGCCGCGAGGGCAGGGGCCAGCACCGCGGCGATAACCGCGGCCTGATTTTCTCAGCCGACGGGCCTTCCCGCCGGCCTCATCCTCTCCAGAGCCCGTGAATGTTGCAGTATTCGCGAGCGACGTTCCCCGTAGCTCCTGCGAAGTCGGCTATCGGCCGATCGCCGGGCTTGAGGAACTTGCGGCAGAGCCCCTTGTCGCCGATGAGTTCGATCCACTCGATATAATGGGCGTCGATCATCGGGTGTTCGACGCTGCCGACCTTGACCACGGAGCCCTCCCGGACGGGAACGTGCTTCTCGTACCCGGTGTCGGCGGTGTGCTCCTCCATCCGTTTCATGGGTTCGCCGCAGCATACCAGCACACCCTTGCCGGCGTGGACGATCTCCACCACATTGTCGCATATCTCGCACCGGCAGATCTCAAGCAGCTGGGTCATCGAGTGTCCCTCCTCCTCGGCTCGCTCGGCCGTGATTCAGGCGACTAGCTCGAAGGCTTCTCGGGGTGCCCCGCACAGCGGGCATTCCTCCGGCGGCTCAGGTCCTTCGTGGATGTAGTCGCATACCGTACAACGCCATCGCTTCACGGCGTACCTCCCCCTCAGCAGTTATCCGGCTTGGGCTCGAAGAAGGCGCGCGGATGCGAACAGGCCGGGCAGAGGTCCGGCGCCTCCTTGCCCTCATAGATGTAGCCACAATTCAGGCAATGCCATGCGATGGGTTCAGGCCGGCGGAAAGCGGTCCCGGCCCGCAGCCGTTCGAGCAGCCGCCGGTAGCGGATCTCATGCTGCTCCTCGACTTCCGCGACCTCATGGAAGCGACGCGCGATCTCCGAGAACCCCTCCCG
>DOZU01000030.1:3928-7087 GCA_003517845.1 Clostridiales bacterium
GCCCTTGGCCGCTTCTTCCAGATTGGTCGGAGTGTCGCCAATCATGCCGAGGTAGCGCGCCCACAACTTGGCATGCTCCTTCTCATTGTCGGCGGTTTCCAGGAATATCGCCATCACCTGCCGCAACCCTTCATCCCGGGCGACTCCGGCGAAGTAAGTGTACTTGTTACGGGCCTCGGACTCACCGGCGAACGCCGCCATCAGATTCTTCTCGGTCTTCGTGCCCTTGAGGTCCTTCATGTTCCACCTCCATCTCCAGCGCGGATATGAACTCACATCAAACTTCTGGCCCCGAATACAAAGTCCTCCGTCCCGCAGGGGAATCCGGATGGGTTCGAGAACGAAGACCGGCAAGCCGGCCTACGATGTCGGGCAGGGAGGGGTGGCGGTGGAAGCCTACGCGCGATTGCCAGCCCGCCGATCCCGCCGGGCCCGCCATTCCCGGCGATGGGGCGCGCTGCTGCTGGCGGTGACGTTCATGGCGGCGCTCGCGTTGACGGCACGGACCATCCCCGCCCTGGGTTCACGGCTAGCGACCGCTGCCCGTCCGCCCCGGCTGTCCGCCGGCTGGGAGCAGATTGGCTTCGCCGGCGAACCGGTTCGGGCGCTGCAGGTTCAGGGGACCGAGTCCGCCCGGCATGTCGCCGTGGATAGCGGCGTGTTCAAGCACACCGGATCCGGTCACCAATGGGACCGGGTAGCACTGCCTTCGGGCATGGGTAGGCCCTCCGCCCTGGCCGTCCATCCGCAGGACGGGGCGATCATGTTGCTGGGGGCTGAGGATGGGGGAGTGTACCGCACGCCGGATGCCGGGAGCACCTGGCATCCGGTCGCCGATGCCGGAAGCGGACCGGTGACGGTCTTGAGTTTCGACCCGCGACGACCGCGATGGGTCTTCCTCGGACGGCGCGGCCCAGGCGGCGGGGTGTGGCGCTCGACCGACGCCGGCCGGACTTGGCGGCGGATGTTCTCCGGCCCGGTCGAACGGCTGGCCTATCATCCGCGAGACGCTGAGACGCTGTATATCGCCGGTCCCTATCGGGTAAGCCGCAGCCGAGACGGCGGCCGAACCTGGGCTCATCTCGAGTTGAGGGGAGTCGGCGCCCTGGCGGCCGGCGCCGCCGAACCCGAGGCTATCTATCTGGCAGTGGGTGACCGGCTTCTATACCTTGAGAACTGGAACTCCCGGGCGGAGACCTCGCTCCTGCCGGGCAGCGTCGGCTTCCTCGAAGTGCATCCCCACGCATCCACCGTGCTCTACGCGGCAACCACTCACCCGACAGCCGGCATATGGCGATCCGCCGATCGAGGGGAGACCTGGGTGCTGTACAGCGAGGGTTTAGGTTCGCCGGCGATCAGTTCCCTATCCCTGGGCGCAGATGGACAAGCCCTCTACGTTGGAACGTTGACCCTGGGTCTATGGCGCTACTCCCCCGCCGGCCCGGAAGGAGGGGCGCCGCCTTGAAGCCAAAGCGGACGGCGGGGGGCCGGCCTCACCGCGAGGCGCGGCGGGACATCGCCGCTCGCCGCCTGCTATCCGTGTACTTGTTCCACGGCTCGGAGATCCGCTTGCAGGAAGATCTCCTGGCGGAGCTACGCCGGGCGTGTCTCGAACCGGGGTGGGAAGAGTTCAACTACCTCGTATTGGATGGCGATGGCATCGATGCGCGGGAGGTGGCGGGGTATCTGGATACCGCCCCCGCTGCCGGCGGGCGCCGACTCGTGGTGGTCCGCGACCTGCCGAGCTTCCTGACGCCGCGGGGGTCGGGCGATGCTGGCGGCGACTCACCGGCGACCTCCCCGGACCCCGAGGGGGAAGGACGATGGCTGGACACGATCCGGAGAGCGGGCGATGCGCGGGAACCGACGGGCGTGCTGGTATTCACGATGCGGCAACCGGCTGACGCCCGCCGTCGTTTGTACAAGGAATTGCTACGGCGCGGAGCGGTTGTCGAATGCTCGGACTACCCTGTCGCCGATACCAGCCGCTGGCTCCAGCGAAAAGTTGCCGAGCGCGGAAAGGAGTTGCCGGAGGCCGTCGCGGACGCCATGATCCATCTCGTCGGCAATGACCGGAACCGGCTGGAAGGCGAGATCGAGAAGGCAATAGCCTATGCGGGCGATGAACTCCGGATCACCCACGACCACTTGGCGGCAGTCGCCGTGGGCGGCACGGCCTGGGGCGTATTCGACCTGACCAAGGCCATCTCCGATCGCAACCCCCGTGCCGCCCTCAAGATCGCCCACGACCTGCTTACAGGCGGCGAAGGCCCGGTGCGCCTGCTGGCCCTGATCGGTCGCGAAGTGCGTCTGCTGCTCGCCGTGAAGCTCCTGGGTCAGAGGATCGCCGACGCGCCGACCATCGCTTCCGAACTGGGCCTTCACGATTGGGTTGCCCAGCGCTATGTCAAGCAAGCCAACGCCTTTACCCTCAAGGAGCTTCAACAGGCCTTGGCGGCTCTGGTGGAGGCGGACCTTGCCATCAAGTCGGGACGCCGGGATGGTGCTCTGGCGGTGGAACTGCTGGTGGCAGGCATGACCGCCGGCGAAGCTTAGCCCCCGGATTTGGTCCGCCGCGACCGACCCTTGGCAGTACTCGCGCTTGCCGCCGCCTTGGCGGATTTTGCGTCCCTGGCCTGACGGGACATCAGACGTGATTTCCGGCGAGCGGCGGCATTGGGGTGAATTACCCGCTTTCTGGCCGCCCGATCAAGCTGGCTGACGGCATGCCGGAGGGCCGACGCGGCGCCGGCGGCGTTCGCCTCCGCCGCCGCCACGAACTGGCGCACGGCATTCTTGACTTTCGACTTGACCACTCGATTGCGCTGTCTCCGCTTATCGGCCTGACGCGTGTGCTTCTGGGAAGTTGCCCTTACCAGAACTGCTCACCTCCACAGCGAATGGGAAGACCGCGCCCATTTTACCACGCCCGAAGGCACTTGGCAAAAACCGAGGGGGCGTTTGCACGGGGCGGCGCCCCGGAGTACAGATGCATAGCGGGGCGCTGTTAGGATAGGCTACCTTCTGAGGGTGAACTCACCGGAGGTGGCAATGCGGTGTCCTGGATCGGGCTCGCGGTCAGATTTGTAGTGTCGGCGCTGGTCCTGTTGCTCACCGGCTTTCTCGTTCCCGGTTTCGAGATCGCCGGCTTCACCAATG
>DOZU01000190.1:0-3189 GCA_003517845.1 Clostridiales bacterium
CCCCAGGCTGAGGATCGTCCCGTGCGCCAGATTCTCGAGGGCCGCTGCATCGTCCAGGGCTACCCCGGTCCGCAGGGCCTTGAGCGCCAAAGCGCGGTACATGGCCCCGGTGTCCCAGTAGCGGTAGCCCAGGCGTTCGGCCAAACGACGGGCAACGGTGCTCTTGCCCGCCGCAGCCGGCCCGTCCACCGCGATGGTGCGGCGCGGTACGTCCTTCTCCTCCATCGTTTGATATTGCTTCGACACGCGCCTTCCTTTATCCTGGCTTCAGCGACGCCCCGCCCGAGTGAGACCTGCGGCCCGCACCGCCGCCAGGGCCTCGGCGTATTCGCCCGGGGCGACCCGCCGGTCGAGCGGGGGAAAAGCGTGCGCCCGGTGGGCCGGCCGGTACTGGTCCATCACGTTGCAGGCCGTGGCGGATGACACCTCCTGGGCGAGGAAGCGCGCCACCGCGGCGGTGCCGGCCAACCCGCCGGGCAAAACCAGGTGCCTCACCAGCAGGCCTTTCCGGGCGATCCCCTGACCGTCGACCTGGAGATCGCCCACCTGCCGGTGCATCTCGCGCACCGCTTCCT
Source organism: Clostridiales bacterium (assembly GCA_003517845.1). Classification (GTDB taxonomy): domain Bacteria; phylum Bacillota; class Sulfobacillia; order UBA995; family UBA995; genus UBA995. Next base: position 576 of record DOZU01000190.1, read on the forward strand.
GGCTGTATCGCGGGTAGTCGGGGGCGCGGGACAGCCGGCGGGACGTCTCACCATCAGCATATTTCACATCGGGAAGATAGATATCCACTACGCCGTCGAGGAGTTCCAGCGCGCCCGCGGACTCGTAGCCGCCGCAATTGTATACCAGCGGCAGGACGAGACCGCGGTCGGCGGCGACGGTCAACGCGGCCAGGATCATCGGGGTCACGTGGGTAGGGGTCACGAGATTGATGTTGTGGCAGCCGGCGGCCTGAAGTCGCAGCATGATCCGGGCGAGGGCGGCCGGTTCCACCGCGATGGCCGGAGCCCCGCCCCAGCTGATCTCCGCATTCTGGCAGTACACGCAGCGCAGAGGGCAGTTGGCGAAGAAGATCGTCCCCGAACCTCCCGTCCCGACCAGGGGACGCTCCTCGCCGTAGTGCGGTCCATAGCTGGCGACGATGGCCTGGTTGCCGGTGCGGCATACGCCGTGCTGGCCCTGACTACGGTCCACCCGGCAACGGCGAGGACACAGCGAGCAAGGCTTGCGCAGTCGGAGCATCGCTTCCCTGGCCCGGGCCGCCAGCTCGCCCCGCGCTGCCAGGCGGGCGTATCCCGGAACGTTCGAGAGCACCATCGGCCGCGCTCACCCGCCGGGGATAATTCTGCCCCGGCCGCGGGCTACCTTCCCGGCTCACGGGCGGGTGTCGGCAAGCTGCCCGAGCACGGCCCGATCGCCGGTAACGACGGCCGCCGCCCCCTCGCGGATGGCGGCATAGATCGGCGCGGCCGTCCCTCCCGTGAAGTCCCGCCGGGTCCAGGGAGTGCCCTCCACGAGGATCACGCGCCCGCCGGCCTGCATGGCGTCGCGCACGGCCTCGAGATTGGGCAGGTTGCCGCGGCCCACGGCCAGGTCGGCCAGCACCACCCAGTCGGCCGCCCGCATCAGCTCGAGAACCCGAGCGCGTTCCGCTTCTCCGACCGCCGAGAAGGGAGCGGCCTCCACCACTTCCAGGCCCAGCGAGCGGGCCAGGACCCAGTCGCTGTCGCCCCGATTGAGCACGCCGGTGGTCACGACGAACCCCGCCAGCGTCAGGGACTCCAGCAGCCAGGCGGCGCTCCCCCCGCCTCCCACCACGTGTACCCTGCGGCCGTCACCCCTGGAGGGGAGCGGTTCCTCATCCCGCCCGGGCACCAGCGTGACCTGCGGCACGCCGCGGATGGGGTGCCGGGAGATGACCGTGTGGCTCCCGTACACCTCCTGGAGGTGGGAGGCGAGCAGGACCGCTTCCGGCGAGCCCCGGGCATGGACCCGGCCGTCCCGAAGCAACACTAACTGGTCGCAATACAAAGCGGCCAGGTTGAGGTCATGCAGGATGACCAGTACCGCCATGCCTTCTACCCGATTCAGTCGCCGCAAGAGGTCGAGCAACTCGACCTTGTAGTTGATGTCGAGATGGGCGGTGGGCTCGTCCAGCAGGAGATACTTCGGTTCCTGCGCCAGGGCCCGGGCGATGGATAGCCGCTGCCGCTCGCCGCCCGAGAGTTCGGCCAGACTTCGATCGGCCAGCGGGAGGGTGCCGGTGAGGGACAGCGCCCGCCGCGCTACCGCCAGGTCGCGTGGCCCCTCCCCCTGGAAGCGGCGGAGATGCGGCAACCGGCCCATCAGCACCAGTTCCTGAGCCAGGAGCGGGAAGGCCGGCGGCAGTCCCTGGGCCACCGCCGCCACGCTGCGGGCGACGGCCATGGGCGGCAGCCGCCACAGGTCTTCGCCGTCGAGGGTGGCCCGGCCCTGTCGCGGCCGCAAGACGCGGCTCATCGCCTTTAGCAGCGTGGTTTTGCCGGAGGCATTGGGCCCGATCAAGCCCACGAAGCCTCCGGGCGGCAGCTCGAGGTCCACGGCGCGGACGACCGGCCCACCCCGGTATCCCAGCGTGGCGCCTTCGAGACGGAGTGCCACCGGCGTCAACCTCCTCAGGATAGCCCGCCCCGGGCCCTGCGGAGCAGGAACAGGAAGAAAGGTCCGCCCAACAAGGAGGTGACTACCCCCACCGGCAGTTCGAGCGGGGGCAGGGCCGTCCGCGCCACGAGGTCGGCCAATACCAGCAAGGTGGCGCCGGCCAGGGCCGAGGCCGGCAAGAGGATGCGATGATCCGAGCCCGCCCAGAGGCGGGTGAGGTGCGGGACCACCAGCCCCACAAAACCGATGATCCCGGAGACGGCCACCGCGGCGGCCGTGCCCAGGGAAGCGCCGAGGATGAGGACGAGCTTGGCTCGCTCGGTGTCCACTCCGAGCTGGCGGGCGCTCTCCTCGCCCAGCAAGAGCGCATTCAGTTCGCGGGCCATGGCCAGGACGACCAGGGTGCCCACCGCCAGGTAGGGGGCGGCGACCAGAACGTGGGGCCAGCCCCGGCCGCTGAATCCGCCCATCAGCCAGAAGATGACCGGGCGGACGTCCCGTTGCGCGAGGAGGATCAGGCCGGACACGATGGCGGCCAGGAAAGAACCCACGGCTACCCCCGCCAGCAACAGAGTAAGCTGGGGGACCCGCCCTCCCTCCCGGGCCAGTAGATACACCGCAGTCACCGCACCGAGGGCCCCGAGGAAGGCGGCCGGCACCAGCGATATGGCCAGG
>DOZU01000190.1:3593-3816 GCA_003517845.1 Clostridiales bacterium
GCGCCGATCACGTACGGGTCGGCCATCGGGTTGCCGAGGAGCCCCTGGAAAGCCGCGCCCGCGATCCCCAGGGTGGCGCCCACGGCGGCGGCCAGCACCACCCGGGGGGCCCGGACGACCACCACGATCACTTCATGGCTGGCCGGCCAGTCTTCGCCCGCCACCGCGCCCCACCGGGGCACGCGCGACAGTAGGATCCGCGCCACCTCGCCCACCGGCACGG
>DOZU01000137.1 GCA_003517845.1 Clostridiales bacterium
TTCGCGTTCGCTCACATAGACCGGCTGGCGCAACGATACCGAATGTCCGGCTCCGCTTCTTTCCCGGTCCGGCGCTACAACCAGTACGCGCCAGTCGGTCTCGGCCAGCAACTGCCGGCGCAGAGACTCAAGGCCCGGGGCGTCAATCCCGTCGTCATTGGTGAGGAATATGAGCCGTTTCAACCCGGTCACTCTCGCCCCTTCGGTCGCTCGGAGGTCCGGACGAGTTCCTCGATTAGTCCCCGTACGCGGCGGCGCACCCGTTGCGTCTCTTCCTCGTCCAACCGGATCTCGAAATCCAGGATCGACCCCTCCCGGACGGATCGCGGCAGTAGACCGGCCGGCCAGAAGATGGCAGTGTCCGGGGGCTCCCGCGGGATGAGGACGGCCATGCCTTCCTCCATTCGATCGACGGTGACCTTCAAACGCAAGTCTCCTACTCCTCCCGTCAGCGCTCGCTGCGAATGCGGTATCGGGCTCCATCGCTGAAAACCGTTACTGTACCGCGCTCTCGCGTGTCGTAAACCTCCACCCCCGCCGCCGCCAGGCGCTCCAGTACCTCGCGGTGAGGATGCCCGTATGGGTTGGGTCCCGAAGAGATTACCGCCACCAGCGGGCCCACCCGGTCGAGGAATCGCGCCGTCGTCGAGGTACGACTCCCGTGGTGGGCCACCTTCAACAGATCGGCTGAAAGGACCTCCGCCTCCCTCACCAGTCGCTCCTCGGCTTCGCGCTCGATATCCCCGGTAAACAGGAAGCTCACCTCGCCGTGGGCCAACCGGAGCACGATCGACGCATCGTTTATGCTCAGTTCCTCCACCCGATCGGTCGGGTGTAATACATGGAGGTGTACGGGAGGTGACGGGGGCAGGGGCGGGGGCAAGGGCAAATCCATGCCCGCCCGGGCGAGGATGAAGCGCGTCCTGCCTTCTTCAACCGGCCGCCGCAAGGCTTCCAGGAGACGCTCGTAAGTTCGGGTGGTATGTGGTCGGCCGCTATCGTATACCACGGCCACGGGGAACTCGGCCAAGACGGCCTCAGCTCCCGCGATGTGATCGTGGTGGGGATGGGTGAGGACCATGGCTTCCAGAGCGCGCACGCCATGACGGCGCAGGTGTCCGAGGATCCGCTCCGGGTCGGGACCGGTGTCGATCAGCAGGTGGTGTCCGCCGGGAAGCCGGATCAGTATGGCGTCGCCTTGCCCGACATCGAGGAAGTGTACCGCCAGTTCGGCATCGGCCGGCGGCGCGCAGCCGGCGCCAATACCCGCGAGGATGGTAAGGACTATCAGGAGCGGGACTGCCCGTGCCTTGAGTTGGCGCCGCAATTTCCAGCCTCCTGCCCTGCTGGGGCGGGTTCAGAACCCGCCCCTACATTCAAGCATACTCCATCCCGTGCGCCTCGGGCACATGCATGGCCAAGCGCCCACCCGGGCACGGAACGGCAGCAGGCCTGCCAGCACTTGCCCCGACAGGCCTGCACATCCGCTTACGACACGCTCAGCCACTCACGCAAGCTACCTGCGGGCAGCCTCCAGCGCGCGTTCCGCCGCCTGCATCCACGCCCGGGAGCTGCCGGTGGCGCCGGTGAACGCGTCCACCTGCGGCCCCTGGGCCTTCACCATCGCCTCGGCGATGGCGACGCGCGCCTCATGGAAAGGCGGATGCGGGTGGCGCTCATCGGCCAGAGCCCACAAGGCGTTGAGCCAGTCGTCCACGGCCACTTCGCCCTCGGCGTCGCGCTCCGGCATCGTCTGCTCCAGCCGGACGGCGGTTATGCGATCATCCTGCAAGGTAACCCAGGCAAGTCCCCAGCCCCGGCCGCTACGATCGGACACCCCCATGAAGGTCCCGTCGAAGTACGTGCCATCCCCGGGCCGCTCCACGAGCGCCCGGTCCAAAGCCCGCCGGGCGGCCCCCCGGACCCTGGCCGATGTGCCCGTGGCGCCGGTGAACGCTTCGACGTCCCAGGTGCCGGCCGCTTCCATCCGGTCCTCCAGCGTGGCGTGAGCCTCGCCCAGCAGGGGAAAAAGCGCGTGGTACAGGGGGTATTGCTTGAGCAAACCGTAACCGTCATATTCATCAATCTGGGCGTCCACGATCCGGTCACCGGCGATGAACAGCGTGACCCGGGCATACCCGTGCGGCTCGCCATCGGATACGGCCGTAAACACGCCGTCCCGGAAAGTACGCGCCTCTTCCGCCGGCCGCACCGGACAGCCGGTGACGGCCAGTCCCACCAAGGTCAGCATGACCGCCACCGCCAGCACTCGCCAACCACCCCGCATGCTATATCCCCCCCCCGTCGTTCTGGTCCAACCCGTGACTGCCTGAATCCCGCGTGATGCCGCGTTTCACCGCGCCTTCAGTCCGCCTGGCCGCCGCGGACGAGCAGCCTGCCGGGGAAAGAGCGTCCAATGGCGCTAACGACCAAGCCGACCAGCAGACCGGTGGGTATGGCGAAACCGAGCAGGTAGGGCAGATAGACCATCGGACCGAGATGGCCGATGACCGCCGCCACCGCCAGCAACTGGGCGAGGTTATGGGTGAAGGAACCCGCCAGGCTCAGCCCCACCATGCTGAACCATTGCCGTCCGAAACGGTACAGGGCGCCCATCACCAGCGTGCTGGCAACCCCTCCGGCCATCGCCAGCGTGAATGGCAGGTTGAGGAAGGTCCCCGTCAGCAGCGACCCGAGGACGATGCGCACCACGTTCACCAGCAAAGCGTCGGCAAACCCGCGGCTCACCAGGCACCACAGGATGATGGCGTTGGCCAGCCCGAGTTTCGCCCCGGGCACCGCCAGCGGCACGGGCACCGCCAGCTCCACCACCCAGATGATCAGGGCCATGGCGACCATGACCGATAGCTGTACCAACCGGGTTGTCGGCCACCCGGCTCGCGCCTCCCGCATCGCCTGCCCCCTCTGCTCCTTCACCGATCCAGCTTCTTCGACACCACTTCAAATCCTCCTGCCGAATACAGTATAGTGATAAGTGTCACCCTGTCCGGGTCGCCAGACGCTCATCGCGGACGAAAGTGGGGTAACCGTCCTTCATCCCGGAGACCCGCGGTGACCAGCACCCGGCCACCTGGATCGACGATGATCCCTTCGACATCGGGCAGGGTTTCGAGCAGGGCGATGCCCGCCGCCGGCTCCATGAGGAAGACGCCCGTGGACAGGAGATCCGCCTGCGCGACCGTCCGACTCACCACGGTGACGCTCATCGTGGTCCGCCCCGGCCGGCCGGTGCGAGGATCCAGGATGTGATGGTAGCGCACCCCTTCGACCTCGAAGAAACGCTGGTAGTCGCCGGAGGTAGCCACGGCGTGGTCGGCGAGGTAGAGGATGCCGAGCAACGCGCCTTGTTCCCGGGGATGCTCCACGCCCACCCGCCAGGGCTGGTCGCCCTGCCGGTGTCCGAGCAGGTACAGGTCGCCGCCCACCTCCACGAGGCCGGCCGATACCCCCGCCCGGGAGAGCACCTGCGCGGCTCGGTCGATGGCATAGCCCTTGCCGATGCCGCCCAAGTCGATGGTCATGCCAGGTCTTGCCAGCCGGACGCGGCCCGCCTCCCGGTCGATCTCCAGCCCGTCCCCGCCGACTCGCTCCATAGCCCGAGCGATCTGGGCCGCATCGGGCACCGCCGCGCGGTCGGTGCCGATC